>CAMHDC010000036.1 GCA_946183765.1 uncultured Clostridia bacterium
CCGGATCGACGGCGACCTCTACGACAAATGCCTGGCGGAACCCCTGTTCACGGACGGCGTGTGCCACTTTGGATCAAAGGAGCAGTACCTCAGCATGGGCCGGGGCTTCGTCGCGGTGAAGGACGGGGCGCCGGTCTGTATGGCCTCCTCCTACACCGTGTACCGGGAGGGCGTCGAGATCGAGATCGACACCCTGGAACCGGAGCGGCGAAAGGGCCTGGCCGCAGCGGTGGGAGCGACCCTGATCCTTTCCTGCCTCGACGACGGCCTCTATCCCAGCTGGGACGCGGCCAACCTGGATTCGGTCCGCCTGGCCGAAAAGCTGGGCTACGAATTCAGCCACGAATACCGCTGCTACGCGGTGGACGGGGAAACCGAAGCCCCTGCGGAGGAATAATCGTTCAACCGGTTCCAGGCCGGCTTCGACATCTGCAAAAAGTATCTGCAATAGCGGGAAAAAGCACGGATAAAAAAGCGCCGCCGGAAAGGCGGCCCATGCAGACGGGAAGAATCGGAGGGGAGACCTCCGATTTTTCTGTCCCTTTGCCGACAGGGGCCGAAGCCGGATTGACAAAGAGCCCCGGCGGTGCTACCGTAAGCCCAGAAGAATGATCACGGGAGGAAACGAAAATGATACGATCCGCAAAGACGCGCGCCCTGGGGCTGCTGCTCGGCGCGCTCATGCTGCTGACCCTTTTGGACGGCGCTCCGGCCAAGGCGTCCGCCACCACCGAACAGCCCAAGGGGACCCCGGCCCCCGGCGGCCCCGTGCTGGAGGTGGAGGACGTGAACGAACTGATCTCCGTCATCGGCCCCAACGTGACGCTGAACCTGGCGCCGGGGGAATACGATCTGGCGTCCGCCGCCAGCTACGGCGCGGACACGGGCAACCCCTACTGCCATTGGGAGGCGGTCAGCGAGGACGGGTATGAGCTGCAGATCGCGGACGCCGACGGGTTGATCATCCGGGGCGCGGGCATGGAAGAGACCGTGATCCTGGGGAAGGATCGCTACGCCAGCATCCTCTCCTTCTCGGGCTGCCAGGGCTTGACCGTGGCCGGGCTCACCGCGGGCCACAGCCCCATGCCGGGCTTCTGCGCCGGCGGCGTGCTGTATATGCAGAACTGCAGCGACGTGACCGTGGAGGGCTGCGGCCTCTTCGGCTGCGGTACCGTGGGCGTCGGGGCCTCGGGCTGCCGGGGGCTGACCATCCTTTCGAGCCGGATCTACGAGTGCAGCGACAGCGCCGTGAACGTGGGCGGCTGCCGGGACGTGACGGTCCGGGACTGCGAGATCGACCACAACAGCTGGAGGAACGAGGAGACCGTCGCCACCAGCCTGTTCCAATCCTATGACGGGGACGGCTTCACCGTGTCGGGCTGCCGCATCCACGACAACACCGCCAACGCCCTGTTCACCAGCACCGATACCGGCCGCGCCGCGTTCCTGTCCAACCGGGTGGAATACAACACCCTGTACAGCGCCTTCGCCCTCTACGGCGTCTCCGCGACGGTGGACGGCTGCGCCTTCCACCGGAACGATATCTACAATTGGTATCCCGAAGGGTACGGCGAGCCCACCCTCTATGCCCAGAACAGCGAGGGGGAGGGGCTGGAGCCCGAGGACCTGGCGGCCATGGAGATACGGCCCGTTCAATGGAACGAGGCGGCGGTGGACGTGTCGCTGCGGGAGCCCACGGAGGTGGAACCGGGCGGCAGGATCGAGGTGACCACCGTGGACGAGTTTTTGGCCGCCATCGGCCCCGACAGGACCATCGTGCTCCGGGGGGAGACCTTCTCCCTGGCGGAGGCCGTGGACTACGGCGTGGGGATGGGCCGCTACTACCGCTGGGAGGAATGCTACGACGGGCCCCAGCTGGTGATCACGGGGGCAACGAACCTGACGATCTGCGCCGAGGGGACGGATCGGCCGGTCACCACGCTGACGGCGACGCCCCGCTATGCGGACGTGATCGCCTTCAAGGGCTGCGACAACGTGACCGTCTCGGACCTGACCCTGGGCCATACCGACGGCCCCAGCGAATGCTCCGGCGCCGTGCTGAATTTTGAGAACTGCATGGGCATCGCCGTGGACCGCTGCCGGCTCTACGGCTGCGGCACCATGGGCATCAACGCCTCCTACGCCCGGGATCTGAAGGTGACGGACACGGAGATCTACGACTGCTCCGTCAGCGGCGCGGTGCTCTACGGCGTCCGCGGCGCGGCCTTCCGGGACTGCCGCATCCACGACGTGCCCAGCCCCATGCTGTGCTTCTACGATTGCAGCGAGGTGACCTGGAACGGCCAAACCGTCACGGACACCCACTGCGACATGGGCCCCGAGGGCGAGCTGGTCTCTGTAGAGATCGGGTAAACAATCGAAAAAAGCTCCCTGCGAGGGAGCTTTTTTGTATGCATCTGTTTTATTCCTCCGGCTCCGGCGTGGGCTGCTTGCGAAGGTACAGGCAGTAGACCAGGGCTGCCGCCACGGTGGCGACGATGTAGACCCAGTGGGCGATTTCGTTGTCCCGGCTGAAGACGCTGAGGACGTCGATGAGGCTGTGGATCGCGATGCAGGGCAGCAGGCTCCCGCCCTTGAGGTAGGCGAAGGTGAACATAAAGCCCCAGGCCACGGCGAAGATCATCTGCACCAGGGTCTCCGTCGTGGCGTGGCCCGTCAGCAGGTTCACGATGTGGCCCATGCCGAAGGTGAGGGCGGACACGACCACGGCCACGGGCAGCTTCCCGGTCCTCCTCATGCCGTTGAACAGGAAGCCCCGGAAGACGATCTCCTCCACCACGCCAACGAGGAGGAAGGAGAGGACCGCCATGAGGGTGTTGATCCCGGCGTAGCGAAGGCCCACGCCGCCCCACAGGTTCCCGGTGGAGAGGACCCACATGGGCAGGAGCCACAGCAGGGCCTTCCCGTTCTGGAGCCAGCGGGTCATGCCCAGCTCCTTCTCTATGCCCAGGAGGCGGATCACCGCCAGCAGGGCCGCCGAGATGGCCACCAGCCCCAAAAGCATCTGGAGGCTCCCGTCCCCGTAGCTGCCCCGCAGGCTACCTATGCCCACGACGTAAAGGACGATCCACAGGATGGCGAACAGCACCGGTTTGGTTTCATAGAATTTACGCATTTGTATCTCCTTTCAGGGACGCCAGAGCGCCGTAGAAAACGGTCTCCAGCATCGTTTGACATTGGGTTTGGTCATAGGCCATGGCGTTGTTGCAGAGGAGGCTGGCCAACCCGTGGACCACGGCGAAGAAGGCCAGGAACACCTTTTCGGCTTCCGCCCGTTCGCAGCATAGGCCCTGGGCCAGGATGTCCACCAGCTCGCCTGTGCCCGGCCCCTGCATCAGGGCGGGGAGATCCAACCCCCCGAACCGGTTGCTTTCGAACAGGAACCGAAAGAGGTGCCGCTCCTCGTGGCCGAAGCGCACGTAGTTGAGGCCCAGGCGGAGCAGGGCGTCGGGCCCCTCCTCGTCCCGGGGCAGGATGCAGGCCGTGTGGAAGGCGTCCGCCTTCTCGTAGACGGCGGCGGTCAGTTCCTCCATGGTGGCGAAGTTGTAGAGGATGGGCTGGGTGGAGCAGCCCAGGCGCCTGCTCAGGGCCCGGACGTTCAGGGCCCCCTGGCCCTCGGTGCGGACCAGGTCGAAGGCGGCGTCCAATATCATGTCCCGGGTGACCTTCGCTTTGGGCGGCATGGGCTCTCCTCCTTTGTATAACATCTGTTATATAACATGAGTATACCTATGCCCCTGCCGCCTGTCAAGCCCCGGGGCGGGGCTTGGCGAAGAATATATAATGTTGGGGCCCCGTATCCCCTTTGTTTTTTGGGCCGCATACGGTATACTTCTATTATGTCGTATTGTGTGCCCTCCGGGGCCCGGCGGCCAAATCTCAAAAGCAGGGAGAACAAAGCATGAAAACGAGACGTCTCACCAAGAAGGAAATGCGGATCTTCGCCGTGGGCCAGCTGGGCTGGTCCATCCTGGGCGGTCTCATCAACGCCTGGCTGGTCACCTTCTATCTGCCCACCGAGCAGGACGTGGCCAAGGGCGCCCACTTCTATCTGCCCACGGGCCTCATCATCTTCGGCATCTTGACCATCCTGGGCCTCATCGCCTTCATCTGCCGCATCTTCGACGCGGTCACCGACCCCTGGATCGCCTCCCTGTCCGATCGGAGCACCAACCCCAAGGGCCGCCGCATCCCCTTCATGAAGCGGGCCGCCGTCCCCTTCGCCGTCATCGCCGTGCTGGTGTTCTTCGCCCCGGTGGACCACGTGAGCGGCGTGAACATCGCCTGGGTGCTCTGCTCTCTGATCCTGTTCTACCTGTTCATGACCATGTACTGCACCCCCTACAACGCCCTCATCTCCGAGTTCGGCAAGACCCAGGAGGACCGCATGTACATCTCCACGGCCATCTCCCTGACCTTCTTCTTCGGCACCCTCATCGCCTACCTCCCCTTCGTGTTCGCGGGGGTCCTCCAGGGCATGGCCGTGTCCTTCGCCTGGAGCTATCGGGCCTGCTTCATCGTCCTCGCCATCGTGGCCCTGATCTGCATGCTGATCCCCGTGTTCAAGCTCAACGAAAAGGAGTTCGTGGACGCAGTGCCCAGCGACAGCAACGCCATCAAGAGCCTCGGCAAGACCTTCCAGAACAAGGAATTCGTGAAGTTCGCCGCCTCCGACATCGCCTACTGGATCGGCCTCACCCTGTTCCAGACGGGCCTGCCCTTCTTCGTGAAGGTGTCCATGGAGCTGGACGCTTCCTGGGCCATGTACCTGCTGGGGGGCATGACGGTGCTCTCCGCCTGCTTCTATCCCATCGTGTCCAAGCTGGTTTCTAAGTTCGGCAAGAAGAAGCTGGTCATCGCCGGCTTCCTGGGCCTGGCCCTGGCTTACGTGGTCACCGCCCTCATCGGCGTCATTCCGGGCTTCAAGGGCATCGTCCCCGGCATTTTGATCGTGGTCATCTCCGCCTTCCCCATGGCGCTGCTGGGCATCATCCCCCAGGCCATCGTGGCTGACGTGGCCGAGGAGGACGCCATCGTCACCGGCGAGAAGCGGGAGGGCATGTTCTTCGCCGCCCGCACCTTCGCCATGAAGATGGGCCAGAGCGTGGCCATGCTGGTGTTCACCTCGTTGGCGGTCCTGGGCACCACCCAGGATCTCAAGAGCAACGACCTCACCGCGTCCCCCATCGGCCTTAGGATCGTGGCCGTCGTGGCCATCTGCTTCTGCGTCCTGGGCGCCGTGATCCTGGCCGCCTACGACGAGAAGAAGGTCATGAAGACCATCACCGACCATGCGGAGAAGTAAAGGGAAAAAGCTATGGATAAGAGCAGCGTGATCTTCGGCAACCCCATCGACGAAAAGACCGTCCGCAAGGCCGAGAAGGCCAAGGCGGGCTTCCTCAAGAAGTTCGGGGACGATACGAACAAGGTCTACCACCTGGGTCTCAAGCCCATCGACCAGATCCCGGAGCTGGGCATAGAGAACCTGGTCCACAGTGACACGCCCCTTGTGTTGCCTGAAAACGCCCTGATCGTGGGCAACATCCGCATGGGCTTCGGCCACTACCGGATCGCCATGGCCATCGCCTCCTGCGCCAAGGCCCTGGGCCGGCAGCCGGTCTGGTTCGACCTGGCCAGTTTCGACGCCACCGGGTCCAAGATGATCCGGCATCAGAACGACCTCTACTCCATGGGGTCCAAGCTCTCCCAGAAGGTGGGCCTTTTCAACAAGCTCTACTGGGAGCCCCTCAACAGCGAGGGCTTCCGGCAGATCACCTACAACGCGGGGGATCAGAAGAACGCGGAGCTGCTGGTGCCCCTGTTTAGGGACCTCCCCAAGGACGTGCCCTACGTGGGCACCCACGTGTGGCCCAGCCAGGGCGCGGTCCATGCGGGCCTCACCCACGTGGTGAACGCCATCCCGGACAACTGGCCCATGGGATTGCACCTTGCCGAGGGGTCCATCCACACGGTCCAGACCCCCTTCGCGTACCTGGGGTACAAGAAGCTCAACGGCATGGCGAAGACCGCCCTGAAGCCCATGCCCGACGCTGACCTCTACGACGTGGGCCACTATATCGACCACGAGCTGGTGGAGGGCGTGGAGCACGACTGCGGCAAGCGCCTGGAGCGCCTCGAGAACGGCAAGCCCGTCCGGTTCCTCATGACCGTGGGCGGCGCCGGCGCCGGCGGGGACCTGTACCTGGCCATGACGAAGCATCTCTTGCCCTACATTCAGGCGGGGAAGGCGGAGCTGTGGATCAACTTCGGCGACCATCTCACCATGTGGGACGTGTTCCAAAAGGAGATGCCGGAGCTCAAAGGCATCGTCAAGACCTATTTCGACGACTACGCGGGCCTGAAGGCCTGGGCTTCCACCTTGGACGGGGACAGCCCGGCGGGGATCACCGCCTTCTGCCACAAGGACATCTTCGAGGCCGTGTACTCCACGAACCTCCTCATGCGCTACTGCGACGTGCTGGTGACCAAGCCCTCGGAGCTGGCCTTCTACCCGGTGCCCAAGCTCATGATGCGGCACATCGGCGGCCACGAGGTCTACGGCGCCGTCCACGCCCAGGAGCTGGGGGATTCCACCTTCGAGTGCGAGACCGCAGCGGCCCTCGCGGACATGATCGATACCCTCATCGGCGACCCGGCCATCCTGAAGCACATGTGCCGCCGGATCATGGCCCTCAAGACCCAGGGCGTGTATGACGGCGGCTACGAGGTGGTGAAGTTGGCGATCAACGGCAGATAATAAAGGAACTTATTGAAATCCGATCCTTTTTCTTGAAAGAAAAAGGACCAAAAAGAACTTAAATGGGAAGTATGGCTTGCGCTGTACTTCCCATTAGAATTCTTAAGCTTTTCTTTTTCCGCCGCTTTTTCTTTTGCTATGGGCAAAACATAGTCGAAACCTCACTTCGTTTGGTTTCTCATTGTTTTGCCCGTGCTTTGCCTCGCTTAATCTGCCATAGGCAGCGCTCGGCTCCGCACTCACTGAAAAGAAAAAGCGGCAAAAGATAAATCAATCACCCACGTCCAGCGCTTCCAGCTTGCTCTTGGCCGGGACGGGCTTGCTGTCGCCGTGCTTCACGAAGAACATGGTGAAGGCGGCCAGGACCACGAACACCGTGGCGTAGGGGAAGAGGGCGGTCATGCCCACCTTGTCCATGAGGGCGCCGGAGAAGTAGGGGGTGAAGGTCTGGGCGGCCATGCTGGCGGTGTAGTAGAAGCCCGTGTACTTGCCCACGTCGCCGCCCCGGGAAAGCTCCACCACCATGGGGAAGCTGTTCACGTTGATGGTGGCCCAGCCGATGCCCGCGAGGGCGAACATGCAGTTCATGAGCATGGCCGAGCTCCCTTCCCTGAGGAAGGAGGCGATGAAGAAGGAGGCGGCCAGCATGCCGATGCCGATGAGGATGGTCTTCTTCCGGCCGATCTTGCTCGCCACCAGGCCCACGGGGATGTAGGACACGATGGCGGCGGCGTTGGCTACCAGCAGGGTGCTGTTATAGTCCAGGGACAGCACGTTCCCGGCGTAGACGGAATACTTGGAGGTGACGGCGTTGTAGCCCATGAACCAGAACACCACGGAGGCGAGGATCAAAATGAGGGACGTGAACTCGCCCTTCGTCAGCTTCCGGGTCTCGCCCTTTTCCATCTCCTCGGGGGTCGCCTCGTCGAGGCCGTACCGGGCGCTTTCCTCCTCCATCTCCCGGACGAACCTAGGCTCGTCCACCGTGAGCTTGAACACCGCCAGGGCGACGAGCATGATGGCGGCCACCACCCCGAAGAACACCGTGTAGCTCATGAGGGAATTCTTCACCGCGCCGGTGGCGAACACCGAGCCCAGGATCAGCACCAGGATGCCGCCCGCCGTGCCCATGAGGTTGATGATGGCGTTGGCCTTGGACCTAAGGGGCTTCATGGTCACGTCCGGCATCAGCGCCACCGCCGGGGAGCGGAAGGTGGCCATGGCGATGAGGATGATAAGCAGCACCGCGATGAACAGGATCAGCGTCTTGGGGTTCGCTTTCGTCACCTCGTGGGCGTAGTGCTGCCGGGCGGGGACCACGTAGTTGGAGTACAGCTCGTTCTTCACGGCCTTGCCCGTGGCCGGGTCCGTCTTCTGGGCGGTGACGGCGGCGAACTCCGCCCTGCTGAACTTCTCCGCCAGCACGAACTTCTCCCCGTCGGGGGTCTGGAGCTTCGTATCCTTCTCGGCGTCGTAGAGGGCCTCCAGGGCGGCGGGATCGTCGATCTTGGCCACGGCCCCGATGTTTTTAAGCTGCTGCCCGTCCACGAAGGACAGGACCACCAGCATCACGGCGGCGACGACGGTGCCCAGGAGGATGAAGGGGGTCCGGCGGCCCAGCCGGTGGCGGCACTTGTCGGAAATGGTGCCGAACAACGGCAGCATGAACAGAGCCAGCACGTTGTCCAGGGCCATGATGATGCCGGAGTTGGCCTGGGTCATGCCGAATTTGTCGGTCAGGATCTTGGGGATGATGGTGTCGTAGGCGTTCCAGAAGGTGCAGATCAGGAAGAACGCGAAGCCGAC
>CAMHDC010000037.1 GCA_946183765.1 uncultured Clostridia bacterium
AGGGATGGCAGGGCTCGAAGAAGATCTCCTCCACCGTGCCGTACTCGATGATCTGACCGCCGTACATGACGCCCACCCGGTCGGCCACGTTGGCGACCACGCCGAGATCGTGGGTGATGTAGACCGTGGTGAAGCCCAGCTCCTGCTGGAGGTCGCGAATGAGGCGGATGATCTGCGCTTGGATGGTCACGTCCAGAGCCGTGGTAGGCTCGTCGCAGATCAAGATCTCCGGGTGGCAGGACAAGGCGATGGCGATGACGATACGCTGGCGCATACCGCCGGAGTACTGGAACGGATACTCGTCAAAACGTCCCGCGGCGTTGCCGATGCCCACCCGCTCCATGATCTCGATGGCCTGCTTCTTGGCCTCGCTCTTGGAAACGCCCTGGTGCTTCTCGATGACCTCGGTGATCTGGGAGCCGATGGTCCGGATGGGGTTCAAAGAGGTCATGGGGTCCTGGAAGATCGTGGAGATCTTGGCGCCCCGGATACCTTCCCAATCCTTATCGGTCTTCAGCTTGGTCAGATCCTTGCCATGGAACATAACGGAGCCGTTGGAGATGGTGCCGTTGGACTCCAGCATGCCGGTGAAGGTCTTGGTGAACACGGATTTCCCGGAGCCGGACTCGCCCACGATGGCGAAGGTCTCGCCCTCATAGAGGTCCAGCGACACGTTCCGGATGGCGGTCAAGTAGTTGTCCCTGACCCGGAATTTCACTTCGATGTCCTTGGCGGACAGGATGATGTTGCGATTCTCTTCCATGTTCGTCCCCCCCTTACATGTGCGTCCGCGGATCCGCGGCGTCGGCCAGCTTCTGTCCCACGATGTACAGGCTGATGGAGATGATCGCCAGCACGCCCACGGGGATCCAGAACAGGTGCGGGTAGCCCTTCATGTACGAGGTGTACAGGCTGATGGACTGACCCAGGGAGGCGTTGGTGGTGCCGAGGCCCAGGCCCAGGTAGGAAAGGAACACCTCGTAGGAGATCAGGCTCGGGATCATGCGGGAGATATACGTCATGATGACGGAGATCAGATACGGCAGGATGTTCTTCACGATCATGGTGCCGGTCCGGGTGCCCAGGCACTTGGAAGCCATGTTGTACTCCCGGTCCCGGATGATCATGACCTGGGTGCGGATGAAGTAGGCGACTATGATCCACTCCGTACAGGTCATTGTAATGATCAGGGATTTCATGCCCGCGCCCAGCACGTAGCACAGGATCATGGCCAGCAGCAGGAACGGGATGTTGGCGACGATGTTGTAGACCTCGATCATCCACTTGTCCATCTTTTTGGAGAAGCCCCACAGAGCGCCCACGGGGACGCCGATGAGCATGTTGATGGCCACGCTGACGAAGGAGATGATGATGGAGTTCCGGGCGCCGGCCCACACCGCGTCAAAGACCTCGTTGCCCACGTGGTCCGTACCGAAGATATGCTCAGCGCTGGGCTTGAGGAACTTCATGTCCGCGTTGTTGATGTTGGGGGCGATGATGGGGCTGTAGCCGGAACGCATGGGCTGCACGATGGCAAAGACCAGGATAAACAGCAGCAGAACGGCCACGGCCACGGTGAACTTGTTCCTGAAGAAGGTCCTGAACACGGACTTCCAGTAGGAATACCGGGGAGCGGCGATATGCTCCGACTCCATCTCGTCGAACTCAGCGAAGGTAAAGAGATCGTTCAGGTTTTTGTTTTCGTTTTCCATATCTTAGGACCTCCCTGCTTTCTCGCTGAGCGAAATACGAGGATCGACCTTGGTGATCAGGATATCGCCTGCCAGCACGCTCAGCACGGATACCGTGGAGAACATGAAGGCCAGAGCGATGATCATCACGTTGTTATACTGGTTGATGGCGTTGGGCAGCATCTTGCCCATGCCACCTACGGAGTAGATGGACTCGGTGATGATGGCGCCGGTGATGCAGCCCGCCAGGGACGCCGGGATGCCGTGGACGATGGGGATGATGGCGTTCTTGAAGATGTGGCCCCGGAAGATCTCGCCCTGGTTCAGGCCCTTGGCCTTGGCGAACTTCACATAGTCGGAGTTCATCTGGTCCACCACGTAGCGGCGGGTCCAGAGCATGAGGCCGGCGATGGAGGGCAGGGACAGGGAGATCACAGGCAGGATCCAGGATCTGAGGTCCCCGGGTCCGTAGGTGGTGAACACGGACGGCAGATCGAATGCGCTGGTCATCAAATACCGGAACAGGTAGATATAGGCCAGGGACGGCACGGCGATGATGAAGATAATGTACACCATGCCGATCTTATCCGCCAGCTTATCCTTCCGGCGGGCCATGAGCAGACCTGCGGGCAGGCCGATGCCATAGGCAAAGAGCATAGCGAAGATGCCCATGATGAAGGAGGTGCCGATCATGGAGGGCTGGTTCTTCTTGGTCTCGTAGGTGGCGTAGTGGTCCACGAACTTCTTCTTGTCCATGCGGTCCAGCTTTTCCTTATAGGTCAGAGTGCCGAAGATGATGCCGGACTCGCCCTCATAGCCTGTTTCATAGGTGACGGGGCGCTTGACCTCCGTGCCCTGGGACTGGAACAGGACCCGGATGACCTCCAGACCCTGGTAGGTGGGATAGGAGGTGCCGAAGTTCAGCTTGATGATGTTCTGATGGATCCAGGGGAAGTTGCTGTCGGTATACAGCAGATATTTGTGGGTGGTACCGCTGCCGATCAGGGCGACGCCGCCGGAGGGCGTCCGGCCGAAGGACAGGCCCCGCTTAAGATCGGGGTTGTTCTCGTCCTGCACGGACCATGGCGTGTCTATCTTGATGAGCTGGCTGAGCCAGATGGCCATCCGCTTGATCACGGGCACGTCCTTATAGGCGTAGTAGCGCCCGTTGCCCAGGTAGGTCTCCACGGTATATCCCTTGGAGGCATACAGCTCAGCGAACTCTTTGCTTTCCTTAGAATCGGGCTTCACGGCCTCGTTGATCTCAGGGCTGGCCGCTTCATAGAGGGTGAGGGCATAGTCATTGATCCGCACATAATCGAGATAGCCCAGCTTCTGCCAGGTGGAATACACGTATTCCGTCTTATCGTCGGATTTGCTGCTCAGCTTGCGGTAGGTGCTGTCCTCAAAAAAGATGTTTTCACGAGGCACCAGCGTGTACACCATGGTGAACACGATGAGCATGATGATGAGAATGGAGATGAGCGACCGCAGCAGCCGCTTCCAGAAATACCCTTTCGACATAGGCAGGTACCGTCCTCTTGTTTTAATAAGAGGGAGCCAGAGAAAGATTTCCGTCTGGCTCCCTCCAGGGTTCAGTTAGTTAACAGGGGCCTTGGGGCCTGGATCAGAACAAGCTGTTCTTACTCACCGGCCAGCCAGGCTTCCTTGGCAGCATAGTAGTCCGCAGCGAGCACGGGCTCGTCGAGGAGCTGCATGTACTTGAAGTAGGGCACCTGGTTGTAAGAGGCCTGGCCATAGAGACCGTAAGCAGCGGTGAAGGGCTTCACCTTGCTGATCGTGGGGGAAGCGCCGCGGGTGCTGTAGGGACGGAGGATGCCGCCGGTGAGCAGCATGGCCTCGGCCTGGGCAAAGAGCTCGATACGCTCGTCGCCGGTGGCCACGGTGGCCTTGTCGACGACAGCCTGGATCTCCTCGAGACCGAGGGCCTTCAGAACGGCCTTCTGCTCGTCGTCCTGACCCTGGCTCTCGTAGTTGATGCCGGAGTAGTTGAGCATGTCGCCGTCATGGATGTCGAAGCAGTGGATGTAGGTCAGAGGATCGCCGTAGTCGGGACCCCAGCCGGCGCCGAACACCAGGTCGATGGAGTTGGACACACCGTCGGGCTGGTTGTAGAACGCGGAGTAGTACACGGAGCTGTTGCCCTCGAGGAACTGCAGGTCGATCTTCACATACTCGCCGATGGCGTCCTCGATGGACTTCTGCATGGCCAGCTGCATGTTCTTCTGATTCTCAGAGGCGGCGTACACGGGGACGTCCAGATGGACAGGCCACTCGGAGATGGTGTCGCCCAGCTCTTCCTTGGCCTTGGCGGCGAAGGTCTTGGCCAGCTCGGGGTTGTACCAGGCGTCCTGGCCGTCGTTCAGGTTGATGCCCTTGAACTCGGGGACCAGCTCCTCGGCGTACTTAGTCACGATGGAACCGATGGCACGACCGTCGGAGGTGGTGGCGAAGGTGTAGGGCACCAGGGTGTTACGGATGACGTCGTCAGCCAGCTCTTCGCCCATGGTCACGGCCTCAACGGCGTGAGCGGAGTAGGCGGCGTAGACGGCGCGGCGGAAGTTGGCGTTCAGAATGGCGGCCTTGGTGTCAGCCTTCTGCTCGTCGGTGGTCTTGGAAGTGGTGGACACGGAGGGATCGTTGTACAGGTTGTACATGCGGCGGTCCCAGTTGAAGGCGCCCCAGTAGGAGGTGGCGGTGGTCATGGACTTGTACTGGTTGTCCTTGTACAGTTCGTCGGCCTTGGCCTTGACCTCAGGCAGGGACTGGTTGACACCGGTAGAGGTGACCTCGCCGTTCACGAACATGTTGAAGTTCTGAGCGGGATCCTTGCCATCGGAGTAGGTGACGACCACGTGCTGCACGAACACGTTGTCCTTGTCATAGTAGTTGGGGTTGGCGTCGAACCGGACCTCCTGGGCAGGAACCAGGGAGGAGAGGATGTAGCAGCCGTTGTAGAGGATGGAGTCGGGCTGGACAGCGCCGAAGTCAGAGCCCTTGGACTCGAGGAACTCAGCGTTGATGGGCCAGAGGATGGAGTAGGTGGTCATGCCGTCAAAGTAGCCGCAGGGGCCGGTGAGGGTGTAGACCAGCTTGTTGCCATCTGCCTTGATGCCGACGTCTTCCCAGGAGCCGGTGCCCTCGGAGTAGGCGCGCAGACCGACGATCAGGTCAGCGACCAGGCCCAGGGTCTCGGACTTGGAATCAGCGGCGTGCTTGAGGCCGGTGACGAAGTCCTCAGCGGTCACGGCATCGTACTCTTCACCGGAGCTGGTGGACCATACGGCGTCGTCACGGATGATGAAGGTCCACTCGGAGCCGTCAGCATTGGCACTCCACTCCTTGGCCATACCGGCGATCAGGGTGCCATGGGAATCCTGAGTCAGCAGGCCCTCGATGAAGTTGGAGGTGTAGTCACCGTTGGAGGACTTGTTGTTGTACACATAGTCCAGCGTGGTGACGTCGAAGTTGGCGATCATCTTGAAGGTATCGGGACCTTCGTAAGCCGGCTTCGTCTCTTCGGGCTTCGCCTCGGTCTGAGTCTCAGCGGGCTTAGTCTCCGCCTTGGTTTCAGTCTTGGTTTCGGTCTTGGTTTCGGTCTTAGTCTCCGTCTTGGTCTCCGTCTTGGTCTCCGTCTGAGCGGGCGTATTACCCTTGCAGGCGACGATCGCGAAGATCATGATAAGAGCCAGAAGCAGCGCTACCAGTTTCTTCATCTTGTTTTCCTCCTGTTTTTGTTTTGTACAGAATCGTATAATATTCCTTTGTACAGGGACTTATTATACAAACATCCCCCCCGTTTGTCAAGACGAAACGGCGGGGATGAACCGTATTTTATTTTATTTTTTCGGCCAAGGCGGGGCTTTTCCGTCCGTTTTTCCGTTTTTTCAGGCAATACTGCGGCGCAGGCCGCCCCGGACGATAGATTTTGTATTATCCCTGTATAGTCCGGCTTGCCGCCTCGCCCGAGAAAGCCTCGATCGCTTCGATCCGCTGGCTGAGAGTAGGGTGAGAGTATTCGAGAGCCACCAGGATGGGCGACGGGGACAGGTCGGAGAAGTTCTCCTTCGCCAGCTTTTTGAGGGCGCTGACGAGGGCGGCGCCGTAGCCCTCCTTGACTGCCTGCGCGTCCGCCCGGTATTCCGCCCGACGGGAGAACCAGCTCATGACGAGGCCGAAGAGGGGCGAAACGAGAGCGAACTCCACGGATAGGATGAGCAGCACTGCAAAGCCGTAGTTCACGCCTTCGAAGCCGAAGGATCGGAAGATCTCGGGATACCGCAGGGTGGCCCAGGCCAAAAGGCCCAACGCCAGCATCTGCAGAAAGGTCAGCGCCTGGTTCTTCAAGGTGTCCTTGTGAAGGCCGTGGCCCATCTCATGGGCGAAGACAGCCAATATTTCGTCGGTGGTCATGGCCGCCACCAGGGTGTCGTAGAGAACGATGGTCTTCATCTTCCCGAAGCCCGTAAAGTAGGCGTTGGATTTGGTGGACCGGCGGGAGGCGTCCATGACCTGGATGGCCCGGACCTTGTAGCCGTTCTTCTCCAACAGGGCCGTGATGCCCTCCTTCAACTCCCCGTCAGGGAGGGGCGTGAACTTGTTGAAGATCCGGCTGAAGAAGGGAAACAGGAAGGTGATGAACAGCGCGAACAGGGTGGCGAACACCGCGAAAGCTACGATGAGCCAGTCCCCGAAGCTCTTGTGCAGGCCCATGACCAACGAGGCGAGGCCCACCATTAGCAGCAGGTTCAGGATGAACTGTTTGATCTGGTCCCCTACGAAGGTCTTGCCGCTGGTCCGGTTGAAGCCGTACCTCTCCTCGATGTGCATGGTGTCGTACCAAGAGAAGGGAATGAGGGGCAGGGTGGCCAGAGCGCTGAGGAGCATCACCGCGAACAGCTGCCACCAGACCTGATCGGGGAACAGGCGTGCGAAGGCGGCATAGGCGTCGGTGAGGATCAGCACGAGGTCGATCACGAAGCCCGCGGCGGTGGAGAAGATGCCGAAACGCACCTTCTCTCCATGGTACGCCTTCCACTTCAGATAGGTGTCCCGATCGTACACATCCGCCACGTTCTGCGGAATGGGGTTGCGGGCGGAGCGATAGCGAACGATGTCCAGAAACAGGCCGTACAGGTACACCGCCCACAGGATGACGACGGCGACAGCTTTGAAGTTCATTGAAGTTTTTTCCTTATATATATAATATACGCTTGGATCAAAAAGCCGCCGCGTCGTAACGCGGCATTTGCTGCATGAAACGGGCTGACACAGCAGCCCGCCTCATGCACATACAGATGAATAATTTACTGCGCTTTCTCCCATTCGTCGAGCCGGTCCGCCAGGAGGTTGAAGTAGGAAGGACCGTAGTTCAGATACTGGGTGTCGAAAGCCTTCTGGTCGTAGTTCTTGCCCAGGACCTTTTTGGCGCTGTCATGCAGATCGTTGATCCGGGCGTAGCCGTAGGCGTAGGGGATGCCGTAGAAGGGATTGCCCACGATGAAGGTGTTGTAGTACTCCTTGCGGAACACATCCTGGGAGATCCGGAAATATCCGTTGAAGGTGCGGTAGGCATCGATGAACCGATCGCCGAAATAGTTCACCCGCACGCTCAGGTAGAACAGCAGCGCATAGAAGATGATGCCGTTGGCATGGTCGAACACCAGGTCGTTGGAGTTGAATTTGCTGCCGCAGTTCAGAGCAAAGAGCCGCTCGGAATACTGGCTCCAGGCCTCGGAATAGGCCGTGCCCTGGACCAGCTGCTGGCTCAGGCTCAGCCCCGGCATGGATCTGTGGTACATGTACTGATACAGATGGCCGTTGAAGCCCTCATGAGCCAGGGTGGAGATCAGGTTGTCCAAATTGTCCGGATCGGCCACCACGATGTGGTTGGTTTTCCACTCGTCAAAGGGAGCCACCAGATAGAAAGCCGTGGACCGCCCCTGCCGCAGCTCGTCGGGCATATCCTCGTACTCCACCTCCACCTCGGGGATGAGGGGCAGCAGGGGATCCAGCACCGAT
Source organism: uncultured Clostridia bacterium (assembly GCA_946183765.1). Taxonomy (GTDB): domain Bacteria; phylum Bacillota; class Clostridia; order Christensenellales; family CAG-138; genus RUG472. The sequence goes on from CAMHDC010000037.1 coordinate 7,734, forward strand.
TTCAAATAGGCGATGTTGTCATCCACCGAACCCACGGAAGTGACCGTCGGCCGGTCTCCGCCGTGCTTGTAGGCGTTTGTATACAGATCGATGGTCTTGGTCAGGCTGTCATAGAGCAGGTTGGCCACGGCCTTGGGTTCCGCCTCCTCGCTGCAGCTGTTCTTCAGCTGATAGGCGAACCAGCGCAGATACTTCTCGTCCCCGGTGGCCTTCACGCCCTGGGCTTCCCGGCAATAGGGGCGCAGAGCTTCCAAACCCTCCTTCAGATTCAGATAGGCCTGATAATACTCGTTGGTGACCAACGAGACGTTCCTCTCCTCGTAGGCCTTGATCTCCTCCTGGGTGAGCCCCGGCACCTTGGCCACTCTCTCCTGGAAGAGAGGGATCAAAAAGCTGGTCTCCCGGGCCTCCAAAATGGGGTCGATGTCGTTCTTGATAACGGCGTTCAGGCTGTTTTCGGGCATGAAGATATGCAGCGTTTCCGCCCGGTACCGCTCATACTCCAGCAGTTCGTCGAAGAACCGGGGCATATCCGCAAGCAGGGTCAGATAATCGTCCACGTCCTGCCGGGTCCTCAGCTCATAGAACCAGAACACGATGGGCATGTCCGTCTGAATGCCCGTGAGCTCCGTCAGCGGTTCGTAGTAACCGTAGAACTCCTCGCCCTCCAGCTCCCACTGACAGTACTGGTACAGGGTGTCGAAGGCCATCTTGTCCTGCTCGGAAAGGGTGCTCTGATCCACCGCGTCCATGCGGCGCAGGGTGTTCTCTATGAACACATACCACTCCCGGTCCGGGTCCTCCTTGTAGGTGCCCAACGAGCGCTCTACGCTGTCGTAGTCGATGCC
>CAMHDC010000038.1 GCA_946183765.1 uncultured Clostridia bacterium
AGCCGGTGGTTCATGCCCGATTTTTTGATGTCTGCCATGTCGGCCAGCTCCTGCAGGCTGGCGTCCGGATAGTTGAGCCGCAGCTCCGCCGCCTCCTTCAGGGCCTGAGGGAGCCGCTGAAAGTGGCCATGCTGCAGGATGGTGTTCACCGCCTGCTGCTGCTTCACGGAGGCCGCCACCAGCTTATCCAGGTTGGCGTACTCGCAGTTGGTGGTCCGGTTCACGTAGTTCCTGGTCTCCTTCTCCGCCCGCACGTTCTCCAAATCCAGCGCCGCGATGTTGGAGCCGATAAGGGCCAGAAAGCCGGTGACGCTGTCCCCCTCCTTCAGGTACACCACGTACCGGTTCCGGCGCAGGGCGTATCGGGCGTTGAGCCCGTACCCGTTCAGCAGGTCGCACAGGCCCGCGGCAAAGCTCTCCGCCCGGCAGAGGATCTCCACGCTGTACTCCCCCTGGGGATCGGAGCAGCTGCCCGCCCCCAGGAAGCACCCCCGCACGAAAGCGCGCCGGGCCTCGTCCTCCCGAACCAGGTCCTCCGGCAGCCGGGACAGCAGGTGGATGCCCTCCTCGTCCGAGACCATGACGCCCGTGGCGGACAGCATCTCCCCCGCCTTCGGGCCGCTCATGTTCACCACGTAGAGGGGGGCCTTCCGATGCTCCCGCACCCGCTCCTCCATCTCCACGTCCAGCTCATAGAGGGACGTGCCCAGGGCGGCGATATGCCGGCCCACCTCCCGGTTCTCCGTGCGGTAGCTGACCGCCTTGCGGCGGCCCAGCTTGAGGTTGCCGCAGGCAAAGGTAAGGCCGGCCAGTTCAGCCAGCTTCACGCCCGCGTCCCGCGCCCGGATGCGGACCACTTCATCCTTGATATTCGAAGCGAAGCTCATTTAATGCATCATCCTGCTTTCGATGTCTGCCGCCTCCACCACCAGGTCCCGATGGTAGACCCGCACGGGGATGCCGTCCGCCCTGAGGCGCTGGGCCATGGTCTCCGCGGCGTAGACGGACCGATGGCGGCCGCCGGTGCAGCCGAAGCAGAGGCGCAGCAGGTTCTTTCCCTGAAGCTCGAAGAGGGGCATGGTGTCCTTCACCAGCTTCAAGGCCCCGTTCAGCACCTCTTCCATCATGGGCTTGTCCTTCAGAAAGTCGACGACCGGCTGATCGAGGCCGGAGAGCTGCCGCAGCTCCGGCACATAGTAGGGATTCTCCGCAAAGCGGGTGTCCAGCACGATATCCGCGTCCACCGGCACGCCCCGCTTGTAACCGAAGCTGCAGATGACCAGGCTCATGTGAGGACTGCCGATCTCCGGCAAAATCTTCTTCATCAGCTTGGGAAAGTTCCGGGCCGCCACGTCGGAGGTGTCCACCACATAGTCCGCATGGGCCAGCATATTCCCTAAGAAGGCACGCTCCAGGCGCACCCCGGAGGCGGCGTCGCCGCCCTCGCCCAGGGGATGCCGCCGCCGGGTCTCGTTGTATCGCTCCAAAAGCACCTCGTCCCGGGCGTCCAGGAACAATATCTCGTATCGGCAGGTCAGCCCCATGAGCACGTCCATCGCGTCCTCCGGCTTGGCCGAGAGCAGGCTCTCCCGGCTGTCCACCGCCACCGCCGCCCGTTCGATGGGCACGTCCGCCTTGTCGCACATGTCCACAAAAGCCGGCAGCATGGGAGACGGCAGGTTGTCCACGCAGTAGTAGCCCAGCTCCTCCAGCGCGTTCAGGGCGGTACTCTTGCCCGCGCCGCTCATGCCTGTGACGATCAAAAGATACATACGAGATCCTCCAGTCGCTTCACCTCAGGTTCCAGCATAACGCCCGTTTCCCCATATACCACGTCCTGCACGTGACGTATCAGCGCATGAATATCCCCTGCCGTGGCGCCGCCCCGGTTCACGATGAATCCGGCGTGAAGCTCGGAGACCTGGGCTCCGCCCACGGTGCAGCCCTTGAGATGGCAGCCCTCGATGAGCGCCCCGGCGAAGTGGCCCTCCGGCCGCTTGAAGGTGCTGCCCGCGGAAGGCAGGGACAGGGGCTGCTTCTCCCGGCGCCGCCGCATGCAGTCGGCCATGGTTTCGGCCGCCGTCCCGTCGTCGGGCATGAGCTGCAGCTCCGCCGCAGTCACCACAGTCCCGGGCCAGGTGTAGGGGCTTCTGCGATAGCCCATCTCGTCCAGGCGGGCGTCCTCCCATACGAATGCCCCGTCCCGATAACAGCGGACCCGGCGCAGCACGTTTTTGATCTCGCCGCCGTAGGCCCCGGCGTTCATGGCCACGGCCCCGCCCACGGTGCCCGGGATGCCGCAGAGGCGTTCGAGGCCCATGAGCCCCCGCTGCACGCTCTCCTTCGCAAGAGCGGTCAACGAACAGCCTGCGCCTGCGACGACTTTCTCTCCCTCAAAGGCGGGAGCCGAACCGTCGCCGGAAAGCTGCAGGATCAGGCCCTCAAAGCCCTCGTCCGGGGGCAGGACGTTGGTGCCGTTCCCCAACAGGATCACGGGGAACCGTTCCGCCCTGCACACGTTCAGGGCGCGGCAAAGCGTCGCCTCCTCCCGGGGCTGCAGCACAAAGGCGGCGGGGCCGCCCACCCGGAAACTGACCAGCTCCGACAGAGGCACGTTCTCTTTTGCGCCCAGGTCCTTCAGCGCCCGGGCTATACTATCTCTATCATATAACATGGTATCAGTATAGCAAGTTCAGGGCTCAATTACAATGGCAAGCCGTTGAAAAAAGCTGTTTTTTGCAGCCTCGTCCCCGGCCAGCGCCAATCTTGCCTCCTCCTGTAGCTTGGTCTTATGGATGTAATAAACGAAGGGGTCTGGAACGGTCATCTGCGCATAGGCCCGATCCAGATCGAGGAGCAAGGCGTTGCCGTAGGGGCAGGGCGCGTCCGTACGGACGGAGAAAGCGCCTAAGGACGGAAGCAGCCGCTGGGAAGGCTCCGACAGCAGAAACCCATAGAAATCCAGACAGGCCTTCGCCTTCTCCCCGTCCGTGTTCCGATCGATGCCCAGATAGCAGACCTGATCTGTGAAGGGTCCGGCCACGGCGGCGTTCGCGCCCGTCTCCCCTTCCCGCTGGATGTCTCCCCAGGTCCTCAGATCCATGATGACGCCTTCCGTCCCGTTTGCAAGGGCCGCCACGGGAACCGTTTCCCCCACGCCGGTCTTCACATAGCCCGAAAAACACCAGGGGCGGCGTAGGGCGTCACCCCAAGGCCCGACCGCAGATCCTCGCCCGACTCAAAGTCCGCCGGTTGCAGCAGTTCTTCGTAGAGCGCGCCGGAAAAGAAGGAATACATGTCCGCCCGCCGGCCGTAGGACATGCGCTCCCAAAAATCCTTCTCCCCCATGCCCTCCACCGTGATCCGCACCCCGAAATTCCGTTTGTTGAAGGCCTCCGCCCGTTCCGTCAAAAAGGCGGTCATGCTGCCCTGATAGGTTTTGCAGGTGACGATATGGTAGAGGGTGACGGTCCCCACGTATGCCGGTTCCCGCAGCTCGCGGCTTTTCACGTAGAAGCTCTCCCCCGTTCCTTCCCCCACCCGAGGGGCGGCGTACAGGAGAAACAGCAGGATCAACAGGGCCGTGACGACCCGAAAGCACAGTCTTTTTCCCATGGTTCAGGGTATGCCCGAAAGGTAGACCCGATGATCGAAAGCTCGTCCTTTTTCGCGGCAGGACGCGGCTCCTTCCTCGCCGTATTACTTTTGGACAGCCAACGCAAAGGAGAAACGCCTATGGAAATAAACGCAAGCAAGCGCGGCCCCCGGCTCCATGTGAAGCTATCGGGAGAGCTGGATCACCACAGCGCCGAGCAGACGCGGAACATGCTGGACACCCTTTTGAAGGATATCACCGTGCGGGATCTGACGCTGGATCTTTCCGGCGTCACCTTCATGGACAGCGCGGGCCTCGGGGTGATTCTGGGCCGCTACCGCATATTGAGCATGCGGGGCGGGCATCTCACCGTGTCGGGTATGTCGGGGGCCATCGACAAGATCTTCCGCATGTCGGGTGTCTATGCCATCGTGGACAGAGTATAAGGAGGCGCGTATGGATAACTGGATGGAACTGACCTTTCCCTCCCTCTCCGTGAACGAGGGATTCGCCCGAGCGGCCGCGGCTGCCTTCGCGGCGCTGCTGAACCCCACCATCGACGAGCTATCCGACCTGAGGACCGCGGTGTCCGAGGCGGTGACCAACGCCATCATCCATGCCTACGGCAACGATCGCTCGGCCATGATCACCCTCCGCTGCGAAGCCGTCGGCAAGAAACTGAAGATCATCGTGAAGGACACGGGCTGCGGCATCGAGGATATCGAGCTCGCCCGGCGGCCCTTCTACACCAGCAAGCCGGAGCTGGAGCGGTCCGGCATGGGCTTCGCGGTCATGGAGGCGTTCATGGACAGCGTCGAGATCGAATCGGCCCCCGGCGAAGGGACCGCCGTGACCATGGAAAAGGAGATCGGCGTCGCCCGTGGGGAGTGAGGATTTCCTCGAAGGCATCCGGCGGGTGCAGGCGGGCGACAGAAGCTCGGAGGAAGCGCTGCTTCGGGAGAACATGCCCCTGGTGGCGGCCATCGCCCGCCGGTATCAGAACTGCGGCCTTGCCCAGGAGGACATGCTGCAGTTGGGCAGCATCGGCCTCTTGCAGGCCCTGCGGCGGTTCGATCCCAGCCGGGGCCTCTGTTTCTCTACCTACGCCGTGCCGCTGATCGCCGGGGAGATACGGCGGTTTTTGCGGGACGACGGCATGGTGAAGTTTTCCCGGGAAGCAAAGTCTTTGGCCCTGAAGATCGAACGCGTCCGCCGGGAGCAGGGTGATTTGCCCGTAGAGGAGTTGGCGAAGCGGCTGAACGCGACCGTGGAGGACGTGACGGCGGCCCTGGCCTCCCGAACGGCGGCTCTCTCGCTGGACGCGCCTAAGGACGAGGACGGAGCCGATCTGCAAACGTTTCTGGGCAGTGCCGACGCGAATACGGAAAAAGACGCGCTTAGGCGGGTGGAGCTGAGGGAGCTGTTCGCCGTGCTGTCGGAACGGGAGCGGCAGGTGCTGTTCCTGCGCTATTTCCAGGACAGGACTCAAAACGAGGTGGGCAAGCGCCTGGGCCTCTCCCAGGTGCAGATCTCCCGCATCGAAAAGAAAGCCCTGCTGCGCATGCGGCAGCAGGGCGAGAAAGCTTGATCTATCGTTCCTTGAGCATCCGTATCCCATAGGCGGAAACAGACTGCCGATATACTTCCTCTCCGGTCAGGTGAAAGCCGCACTTTTCGTAGAAGCGGACGGCGCGGCCGTTGCCCTTCACGGCCCAAAGGCAGATCTTCGGATAGGCCGCCAGTTTCTCCAGGGCCGCGTCCATCAGCTGACGCCCCACGCCCTGGCCGTGGTATTCCGGTAGCACGTAGAGGGCGAACACCTCCCCCATATCGGGTTCCTCTGAACCGTGGTTTCCGTACCCTACGAAGCCGATGACCCGGTCCCCCTCCTTAGCCACCAGGATATTGTCCCGCCATTGGAAAGCCCGTTCCTCGCACTTTTCCAGAGTCAGCTTGTTTAAATACTCCTGACTCACCAGGCCCGGGTAGGTTTCCTGCCAGCACTTCCAGTGGACGAAAGCCTTGCCCCGCACCTCGTCGTCGGTTTCCATGGGCTTGATAACGATGGACATAGCGGCCTCAATAGTTGATGGTGCCCTCGGTGCCGGCGATGATGCGCTGAATGTTGGCGTGATGCCGGAGGATGATGACTGCGGTGCAGCAAAGGGCGAAGACCCAGAGCCAGGGCCGCTGGGCGTGGTTCACGACGCAGAGGATGGTGAAGAGCACGGAGCTGGTCATGGACACCAGGGACATCATGTGGCAGAAGAGGAAGACGATCACGGCAAAGACGGCCGTGATGCCGCCGCCCAGGGGGAAGCTGAGGAACATGAAGGCGAAGAAGCAGGCCACGCCCTTGCCGCCCTTAAAGCGGTACAGCACCGGCCAGCAGTGGCCCAGCACCACACCCAGACCCCCGATATAGCCGCCCAAAGCGAAGTCCAGGGCGCTGTTTTGGACAGCAATGCCCCACCATCTGCCCAAATACGCCCCCAGAGCCACGCCCAGAAAGCACTTGAAGGCGTCGCCGCAGAAGGTGAGCACGCCCCACTTGGTTCCGAACACCCGGGTCATGTTGGAAGCGCCGGGGTTGCCGCTGCCGTGCTGCCGCACGTCGTCGTGAAGAAAGCGCTTGGAAAACAGCACCGCCGTCTGGAAGTTTCCGATGAAGTAGCTGAGGATCAGAATGATGGCGACGGTTTGAACCTGTACGACATTGAGCATAGCTTACTCCTCCTTCCCCCGATTGCGGAAAATGATTTTGATGGGCGTGCCCTGGAAACCGAAGGTCTTGCGGAAATAGTTCTCCATGTACCGCTTGTAGGAGAAATGGACCAGGACCTCGTCGTTGACGAAGATGACGAAGGTGGGCGGCTGCACGCTGACCTCCGTGGCGTAGTAGATCTTCAGCCGTTTGCCGGACATGGCCGGAGGCTCCGTCATGGAGATGGCCTCGTTGACGATGTCGTTGAGGGTGCCGGTGGTGATCCGGCGGATGGACTGGGCGTAGCTCTCCTTGGCGGCGGCGAGAAGCTTGTTCACCCGCTGGCCGGTCTTGGCGGAGATGAACAGGAAGGGCACGTAGTCCATGAAGGCCAGGTCCACCTGCATATCCTTCTTGAACTTGTTCATGGTGTTGGTGTCCTTCTCGATCAGGTCCCACTTGTTGACCACCAGCACCGAGGGCTTCCCCTCCTCGTGGACGTAGCCTGCGATCTTCACGTCCTGCTCGGAGAGGCCCTGCTCCGCGTCCACCACGATGAGCACCACGTCCGCCCGCCGCACGGCGGCCAGGGACCGGATGACGCTGTAGCGCTCGATGGTCTCGTCCTCCACGGAGCGCTTGCGGCGGATGCCGGCGGTGTCTACCAAAACGTAGGGCTCCCCGTCCAGGGTGAAGAGGGTGTCCACGGCGTCCCGGGTGGTGCCGGGGATGTTGGACACGATGCAGCGCTCCTCGCCCAGAATGGCGTTGACCAGGCTGCTCTTGCCCACGTTGGGCTTGCCCACCACGGCGATGTTCAGGGGATGCTCCCCCTCCTCCGCCGCTTCCTCGGGGAAGTGGGCGCAGACCTCGTCCAGCATGTCGCCCAAGCCCAGACCCTGTCCCGCGGAGATGATGATGGGATCGCCCAGGCCCAGCGCATAAAACTCGTAGATGGCGTCGTTGAACTTGGGCGCGTCCAGCTTGTTCACCGCCAGGACCACGGGCTTGTTGCTTTTGCGCAACATGGCGGCCACCTCCTCGTCGGCGGCGGTCATGCCCTCCCGGCCGTCCACCAGAAAGACGATCACGTCCGCCGTCTCGATGGCCAGCTCCGCCTGCCGCCGCATCTGGACGGCGATGATGTCCTCGCTCTCCGGCTCGATGCCGCCGGTGTCGATGAGGGTGAAGCTGTGGGTGAGCCACTCCGCGTCCGCATAGATGCGGTCCCGGGTGACGCCGGGGGTGTCCTCCACGATGGAGAGCCGCCGGCCGATCAGCTTGTTGAAGAGGGTGGATTTGCCCACGTTGGGCCGCCCCACGATAGCTACCAAAGGTTTGCTCATAGTGTATCTCCCATTACCAGTTCGATGAATTCTTTGCCGCCGCCGAAGGGGATGATCCGGCGGCCCATCTTTTCCTGCAGTTCGTCCAGCGTCACGCCGTCCAGGAACACGCTGTCCTTCTCCCGCAGCATGTTCCGGGGGATCAGGATCGGTTCGCCCCCCTCTTCCGGGAAGGTGTGCATCAGATCCCCTGCCGTCACCAGCCCCGCCACATGGACGTTGCCGCCGAAGAAACGGTTCTCCACGGGGACGGTATCTGTATATATATTATACTTCTCTAAATATTTATACAATTCCCTGAAGAACGGGTTGGCCGCCACACCGCCAGCCACCGTGATATGACGGGGTTCCGGCAGAGGCGATTTCGCCTCCAGGGCTTCCCTGAAATCCAGCTCGAACAGTCGCAGCAGGCCCACGCCGTTCTCGATCTGGGGGAAGTCCCCATAGCTCTCGGCGGGCGGCAGGGGCAGGTCCGCCGTCAGATACCACTCGTCGGAGAGATAGAAGAAGGTGTCGTCCCAGGCTGCCTGATACTCCGCCTGCTTTTGCTCCCCGCAGGCGATCAGGGCCCTGGCCTCCTCCACCGTATAGCCCCGCAAGGGGTAAAGCCCGTCCCGATACTTGGTGAGACCCACCGGCACCGCCGCGACGGAGGCGCAGCAGGGGTAGAGGCTGGCAAGATCGTTGAGGGTCCGCTCCAGCTCCGCTCCATCGTTCAAGCCGGGGCAGAGGACGATCTGAGTGTGGAAGGTGATGCCCGCCTCCTTGAGGGCGGTCAAGCGCTCCATGATCCGGCCCGCCGTGGGGTTGCTCATAAGCTTCACCCGCAGCTCCGGGTTCGTCGAATGAACCGATACGTAGAGGGGGCTCACCCGTCGCTTTAGGATCCGCTGGAACTCCTCCTCGGATA
>CAMHDC010000039.1 GCA_946183765.1 uncultured Clostridia bacterium
GTCCGTGAACAGGGGTTCCGCCAGGCATTTGTCGTAGAGGTCGCCGTCGATCCGGTGTATCTTGTACCCCGGGGGCAAGGCCGCCGCCAGCCGTTCAAGCTTTGCTCGGTCGAAGGTCGTGTCCTTGCGGATGGCGTAGCGGGTCCACCGCTGGGCCTTTGGGAAGCAATCCTCGATGAGCTGCGCCCAGGCCTCCGTCGGGGGCACCAAGATGACGAACCCCTTGGGCTTCCCCTCCGCCACCAGTTCCCGGTCCGGTTCTCCGGCCAGGAAGGCGAAGTCCGCGAGATGCGCCATGGCGGAACTGGGCTGCTCCAGGTCGGTCACGTAGATTTTGCTGTCCATCATCCCCTGCAGGCAGGAGGCGATCATGGAATCCTCCATGCCCGCGAACAGGGGCGCGGCCTTCGATCTGTCCTTCAGCTCGACGACCATGTTGTCCTTTACTCCTTTGCGTTTTTGTAGATCTCGCAGGCGATGTCGTTCATCCCTTCGTCGGCCGCTGCCGTGACGTTGTTGTACATCACGGCGACGCAGACGTCCTTCTTGCGGGAGAAGGTCCAGCTGGTCAGAAAGCCCCAGTTTTCTCCCGTGTGGCCGGCGACGCTGTCCTGGCGCGCCTTCGATTTCCAGACGTCCAGGCAAAGGCCGTAATCGTCCATGATGGGCGTCATCATGCGCCGGGCGGTCTTCTTCTTCAGCAGGCCGCCCTTGCGGTAGCTCTGCGACAGGGCCAGGCCGACTTTCACCAGCTCCGTGGGCGTGGACCAAAGGCCCGCCGCCGCGTGCTCGGGATAGTAGTGATAGCCGTGGGCCGGGTCCTCCTTTTGGGCCAGCCGCCAGCCGAAGGCCGCGTTCCCCACCAGCGCCTCGTCCAGGGGCTGAAAAAAGCCGGTGCGCTTGAGGCCCAGGGGCTCCGCCACCTCCTTCTGGAAGGCGTCCCGGAGGGTGGTCCCGGTGATGCGCTCAAAGGCCAGCTGCGCCAGGGTGATGCCGCCGCCGGAGTACATGTGCTGCTTCCCATAGGGCCGGATACGGCGGATGCGGGGGGTGTTGCCCTTGCCCGAGAGCACGTCCTCCAAGCTGAGGGGCTCGTGGGCGGCCGGATAACCCGGGAAGCCGTGGACGTTGTACCCCGCCGTGTGGGAAAGCAGGGCGGCGAAGGTCACCGGGCCCTTCTTCACGAATTCCGGCACCACGGCCGAGATATCCGCGTCGAGATCGATCTTCCCCTTGTCCACGTAGCGAAGGAGGGTCAGGGCGAACATGGGCTTCGAAACGGAGCCCGCCTGGAAGAGCATGTCCGGGTTCACGGGGAAGTCTTGGCCGTATCGGCCGCTGCCGGCGCAGTAGGTGCTCAAGTCGCCGTCGCTGTCCGAAACGGCGATGCTGACGCCGTAGCCCTTCCTGCCTTTGATCCGCATGGCCTTGTCCACGTCCACGCCGTAGAAGTTCTTGACGATCCGGTTGGGGCCCTTCAGCATCCGCATGAGGACGGCTTCGTCGTCGTCGATGATGCCGGTCTCCCGAAAGCCCGCCTTGTGATAGAGGTGCAAGCCCCGCTTGTTCTCCGGCTCCGTGGAAAGAAAGAGCCGGTCGGCGCCGTTCGTTTTGAAATAGCGGACGATCTCGGCCAGGGCCGCCTGGCCGTAGCCCTTGCCCTGCTCGGTTTGGTCGATCATGAACCGCCAGAGCCAGTAGCGGTCGTCCTCGTCCTCGTCTTCAGGATTGAATACGAACATGCAGAAGCCCACCAGCTTCTCATCTGCATAGATGGCAAAGGGCCGGGCCACGCCGGGCTGCTTGGCGTTGGCCTCGTCTGCCTGCCGCAGGGAAACGTCGTTGGGTGCCACGAAGGGCTGGTTCTCCCGGACGGACAGGGCCAAGACGGCCTCCCGGTTATTATCGTCCACGGGTCTCAATTCTGTTTTCATACCGGTCTCCTTCCGTATATCAACTGTGTTCCTGCTTGTTCTGTTGCCGCAGGATGCGCTGGATGCTCTTTTGGGACAGCGCAAAGCGGAGGGACAGCTCCTTTTGGCTCGCACCGCTGAGCCAGGCGTCGTAGATGCGCTGGTTCCGTTCCTGAAAGAACGCCTTCGACGATGTGCCGTTCCCCCATGCCTGCTTGTGTTTGGTTGGGATATAGATAGACTTCCCGTCTATATAGTGCTGGATAGCTTCGATCAATTCCTTGGGCAGCACCTGGTCTGCCTTGATATAGCTCATACTGGTCCTCCCATAACAATAGGAACCGTCTGAGCTTAGGATTCATGGATTTAAGCTCAGACCGTCAAGAACCTCACGATCATTGTTTTAGCCTCCTTTCTGCAGATTTCGTATGGCCTTTGATTCATTATATATGCCTGCTGTGCGGCGCGCAACCTCAAAAACGGATAGAAAAGAACTTGCGCCCTTTTCCCGCGAAAACTGGGGCTTGCGCTGGGGAAAAACCTCCGATATAATACGGCCCATGGAAAACATTCGACAGAACAAAATGGCCACCGCGCCGGAGGGGCGGCTGCTCCTCTCCATGGGCTGGCCCATCATCGTCTCCATGCTGGTGCAGGCTCTCTACAACATCGTGGACAGCGTGTTCGTGTCCCGGCTCTCCACCCTGCACCCGGACCAACTGACCCATATCCTGGGGGACCTGTACGTTCCCGGCACGGAGAGCACCATCGGCGACAAGGCCCTCAACGCCCTCTCCACCGTGAACCCGCTCCAGATGCTCATGATCTCCGTGGCCGTGGGCACCGCCGTGGGCATGAACTCTTTGATCTCCCGCAGGCTCGGCGAGCAGCGGGGCGAGGACGCCAACCGGGCCGCGGGCAACGGCCTGGTGGTCCTGATCATCAGCTCCCTCTTCTTCACCTGCATCGGCCTGTTCCTCTCCGGGGCCTTCATGAACTGGCAGGACAACGACCCCATCGTCCGCCTCTTCGGCCGGGAGTACATGACCATCTGCCTGTCCCTCTCCGTGGGCGTCTTCCTCTCCGTGGGCATCGAGCGGATCATGACGGCCCAGGGCCGGACCATGGTGGCCATGATGATGCAGCTCACCGGCGCCCTGTCCAACATCGTCCTGGACCGCGTTTTCGTGTTGGGCCTGGGGCCCATCCCCGCCATGGGCGTCACCGGCGCGGCCATCGCCACGGTGGCGGGCCAGTTCGCGTCCATGACGCTGGCCCTCGTCATGCTCACCCGCTCTAAGAGCGAGATACAGCTCCGGCGGCAGCATTTCCAGGTCAAAAAGCAGACCGTGAAGGACATCTACTCCGTGGGCGTGCCCTCCATCCTCATGCAGGCCGTGGGCACGGTGATGTACCTGGGCATGAACGGCATCCTGAAGGGCCTGGGGGAATACCATATGGCGCACCTGGACCCCGCCGTGAACTACGTGGACGCCTACAAGAGCGCCTTCGGCACCTACTTCCGCCTTCAGTCCGTGATCTTCATGCCGGTCTTCGGCCTCAACAACGCGGCCATGAGCATATTGGGCTATAACTTCGGCGCCCGGAACAGGAAGCGGTTCATGCGGGCCTACGGCATGCTGACCTTGTTCTGCGCCGTGTTCATGATCGCGGGCACGGCCCTCTTCGAGCTGGGCGCGCCCACCCTCATGGCGCTGTTCGCCGTGTCTGACTTCACCTACGGCGTCACCGTCACCACCATCCACATCATCGCCTGGGGCTTCGTGTGCGCGGCCGTGGGCATCTCCATGGGCACGGTCTACGGTGCCACGGACACCGGCGTCTACGGCATGATCACGTCCCTCGCCCGGCAGCTCTTCATCCTGCTCCCCGTGGCGTACCTCATGGCCACCCTGACCCACCGCATCGAGGCGGTCTGGTGGGCCTTCCCCATCGCGGAGTTTACCCATCTCATCATCGCCGCTCTGCTCATGCTCCGGCTGTACCGCCGAAAGATCAAGCCGTTGGAGGAATGAACGATCTCTTCTGTGCCGCTTTTTCTTTTCAGTGAAAAGAAAAAGCGGCGCAAAAAGAAAAGCACAAGGATGAAAATGGGAGGTACAGCACGAAGCCATACTTCCCATTTGCGTTTCTTTTGGGTGCCTTTTCTTTACAAAGAAAAGGCACAAATGTTTTCAATCCTTCCTCTCCAAATGCATCATCTTCGCCGGGATGTGGCAGTAGCCGCCGGGGTTCTTGTCCAGATACTTCTGGTGGTACTCCTCGGCGGAGAAGAAGTTCAAAAGGGGCAGCAGCTCCACTTTAAGGGGCGCGCCCACCTTTTTCTCCTCCGCGGCGAAGGCGGCCCGTATGGCCGGAAGCTGGTCGTCGCTCGTATAGTACACGCCGGTCCGGTACTGGATCCCCTCGTCCTCCCCCTGCCGGTTGACGGAGAGGGGGTCGATCACCAGGAAATAGAGGTCCAGGAGCTTGTCAAGGGACAGCTTCCCTTCGTCGTAGTCGATCTTCACCGTCTCGGCGTGGCCGCTGTTTCGGCACACGTCCTGATAGCTGGGCGCGGCGTCGGGGCCGTTGGCGTAGCCCACCTGGGTGGCGATCACCCCCTCGAACTGATCGAAAAACTTCTGCATGCCCCAAAAGCAGCCCCCGGCCAGATAGATGGTTTGCATGAAACGAACTCCCTTCCGTTGATGGAAGACAGTATATCATTTCCCGGCCGTCTTGAAAAGGGGTCGTCGAAGGACGGCGAACCCCCTCCCCTGCCGACATGCGGATGAAAACCGCCTGTTTCCGCAGCCGTCGATCAGCGATTTTGGTCTTGCATTTTGGCAAACGGTTTGATACTATAGGGCGATTTGAAAAAAAGGTACGCATATATGAATCTGACTGTGAGAGAAGAATATCTGGCCGCTCTGAAGGAGGGCCAGAAGGAACAGGCGAAGCTGACGGCCCTGGGGAAAGACCCGGAGCCGGCGGTGCTGGAGGAGCTGCTGCCGGACATGAGCAAGATGGCCGTCCAGGAGATCCGGAGCCAGGAGATCCCCATGGACCGGATCGTGGGCACCGTGACCCGGGGCCGGATCTCGGCCCTGACGGCGGGGTTCATGCCCCTGCTCCCGGAGGAGAGCGAGTTCGCCCTGAAGTGGATGGCCCTGTGCGAAGCGAACCTTTCCGACACGGGCCTTAGGGACCCGATCCTCTGCTACGAATACCTGGGCAGCTTCTACGTCCAGGAGGGCAACAAGCGGGTCAGCGTCCTCAAGCACTTCGGGAACACCCGGATCTTGAGCGACATTCGCCGCATCCTGCCCGAACGGTCCGACGATCCCCGCATCCGGGCCTACTACGAGTTCGTGGACTTTCATAGGGCCACGGGCTCCTACGACATACAGTTTCAAAAGCCCGGCGAATACGCCAAGCTCCTGGCCGCCCTGGATAGGAAGCCAGGCGAAGTCTGGACCGAGGAGGAGCGCCGCCGGTTCTCCGCCCGCTGCCACTATTTCAAGGAGGCCTTCGCCGCCCTGGGCGGGCAGAGCAAGGACCTAAAATGTGAGGACGCCCTGCTCCTGTGGCTGCGGGTCTATCCCTACGAACAGCTGGGGACCATGAACGCCAAGGAGCTGAAGGAATCCCTGTCGGGCCTCTGGGAGGACGTGCAGGTCACGGCCGACCCGGAGCCCGTCCAGGTACGCACCGCGCCGGAGGCGGCCCAGCCGAGCCTGATCACCAAGCTCATCTCCCCCGCGCCCAAGCGCCTGAACGTGGGGATGATCTATCAGCAGGACGAAAAGATCAGCACCTGGACGAAGGGCCACGCCGAGGGGGCGGCCCATCTTCGGGAGGCCTTCCCCGAGCAGGTGACGGTCCGGGAATACCGCCACGCCGACACGCCGGAAGAGACGCTGGCCCTCCTCGATCAGGCGGTGGAGGAGGGGGCGGACCTCATCTTCACCACCACGCCGCCCCTGTTGAGCGCCACGTTGAAGGCCGCGGTGAAGTATCCCAAGGTGCGCTTCCTCAACTGCTCCGCCGGGACCAGCCTTTCCAGCGTCCGCAGCTACTACTGCCGCATCTACGAGGGCAAGTTCATCACCGGCATGATCGCCGGGGCCATGGCCAAGAACGACCTCATCGGCTACGTGGCCTCCTACCCCATTCTGGGGGTGCCCGCCTCCATCAACGCCTTCACCCTGGGGGCCCGCATGACCAACCCCCGGGCCAAAGTGCTCCTCGAATGGAGCTGTCTGGAGGGGAACGCGGTGGAAAAGCTCATCGCCCGGGGCGCCAAGGTGATCTCCAACCGGGACGTGCCCCTGCCCAACGCCCACTACATGGTTCTCGGGGAATACGGCACCTATCTCATCGACGAGGCGGGCCGCCTTTCGCCGCTGGCCTCCCCCTGCTGGATGTGGGGCAAGCTCTACGAGAACCTGGTCCGCACGGTCCTTTCCGGCAGCTACGATCAGAAGAAGGCCCCCGAGGCCATCAACTACTGGTGGGGCATGGACAGCGGGGTCATCGACGTGCAGATGACGGAGCTGGTGCCCGAGGGCATCCGCACCCTGGCCGAGGCCATGATGGATAGGATCCGGACCGGCGCCCTGCTGCCCTTTCAGCGGGAGCTGACGGACCGGGACGGGACCGTGCACAACGACGGCAGCCACGACCTTTCCTCCCGGGAGCTGCTGACCATGGACTACCTTTTGGACGGCGTGGAGGGCGCCATCCCCGCCTACGAGGAGCTGCTGCCCATGTCCCGGGCCCTGGTGCGGGAGCTGGGGCTGCACCCCGAGGACCTGCCCCAGGAGGCGTAAGATGCGGATCTTGGCCGTTTCCGACGAGGAGTGTCCGGCCCTGTGGGACCACTACCGGCCCGGGCGGCTGGACGGATACGATCTCATTTTATCCGCCGGGGATCTGAAGGCGGACTACCTTTCCTTTTTGGTGACCATGGGCCGCTCTCCGCTCCTCTACGTCCACGGGAACCACGACGAGGGCTATTCCCGCCGCCCGCCGGAGGGCTGCGACTGCATCGACGACAGCCTGGTGATCTTCCGGGGGCTGCGCATCCTGGGCCTGGGCGGGTGCCTGCAGTACCGGCCCGACGCGCCCTTGCAGTTCACGGAGCGGCAGATGGCCCGGCGGATCGCCAAGCTACGCTTCGCCCTGTGGAGAAGCGGCGGCGTGGACGTGGTGGTGACCCACGCCCCGCCCCGGGGCCTGGGCGACGAGGACGACCTGCCCCACCGGGGATTCGACTGCTTTTGCAGCCTTCTGGACCGGTACCGGCCCGCCCTGTGGGTCCACGGCCACGTGCATATGCGGGGCTGGCCCCTGCCCCAGCGGGAGCTCCTGTCGGGGGACACCCGGATCGTCAACGTTTCGGAGCGGTACGAGCTGGAGCTGCCGGACAGGCCCTTCCCGCCCGAAGCGCGCAACGCCCTCCGCTACGTGACCCGGCACCGGGAGCCGGAGGACGCCCCGGATTTGACCTGAAGCCGAAAGGCTTCTTTTTTTGCCCGGGAAAGCCACAAAAAGGCAGAATACCTCTTGCGCCGGATTTCGATGCAGGGTATACTGTATGTGTATACAATTCTGCTTTCGGACCACATATCGAAACACGCAAAGGGAGGGAATCGACTTATGAAAACCGGTGCTTTCCGTGCCAAACGATGGATCAGCCTGGGCCTGCTCATGCTGATGATACTGTCCTTCGCCGCGCCCACCTTCGCCCTGCCCTACCGCTGGTACAAGAACGTCTACGTCCATAAGAACCCCAACAAGATGACCTACGAAGTGGGGGATTACATGGATTTGGACGGGCTTGAGCTGTGGGGCGACGTCTACGACAGCAACGGCAATTTCGTGTTCACCAACGACGACATGCGTCACCTGGATTCCCAGTATTTCAAGTACTCCCCCACCAAGTTCACCAAGGCGGGCAAGCAGAAGGTGACCTTCAGCTGCAACTGTGTGGCCAAGAGCGGCAACCGGGAATGGCTCTCCGCCTCCATCACCGTGACGGTCAAGGAGGCCAGCGATTCTCCCTCCGCGTACTACACGGACATCTTCGTGGCGGCCCAGCCCAAGAAGACCGTGTATAAGGTCGGCGAATCCTTCAGCACCTCGGGCCTGTCCATCTCCGGTCACGAATACCGGGAGGAGGACGGCAAGAAGCACACGGTGACCAAGCTGAGCCAAAAGAACATGAAGATCTCCCCCACCAAGTTCACCAAGGCGGGCAAGCAAAGCGTGAAGCTGAGCTTGAAGCTCCTCTCCAAGAGCGGCGAGGAGAAATGGTTCTCCACCTCCGTGGAGGTGCTGGTGGAGAAGGGGCCCGTGAAGATCACCAAGCACCCCTACGGCGAGACCGTCCAGGAGGGCGGCTCCTGC
>CAMHDC010000040.1 GCA_946183765.1 uncultured Clostridia bacterium
CAGCGGCACGGCGATAAACAGTCTCATAACCCTGCTCCCCCATTATATTCTTATCGACATTTTACTTGATTTTGGCGGGGTTGTACAGGACTTTTGCGCACGGTACAATAAACAGGGAACTTTTTGGGACGTTCGTGCGTCTTATGGGTAGAACGATCGTTCAGAAACGAACAAAGAGAGGACAGAACATGATCTCAAGAGATGCCTTTGCCCAGGAGGTGCGTGCCCTGACCGACACGGCCTATGCGGTGACGTACCTGATCCTGGGGAACAGCGCCGACTGCGAGGACGCCATGAGCGCGGCCATCCTCCGTGCCTTCGAGGGCCGGGGACAGCTGAAGAAGCGGGAGAGCTTCCGGGCCTGGTTTTTGCAGATCCTGCGGCACGAAGCCTATACTCTGCTTCGAACGCGCCGACGGCTGATGCCCGTGGAGGAGATGCCCGAGGCGGCGGCTCCGGACCGGGACGACGCCGGGCGGCTGGATCTGCAGGAAGCGCTGGCGGAGCTTACCGAAGCCCAGCGAACGGCCCTGCTCCTGCAGCAGGAGGGCTACGATCTTAGCGAGATCGGCCAGATCCTGGACGTGCCCGTGGGGACGGTGAAATCCCGCATCTCCCGGGCCAAACAGACATTGAGGACCCTATTGGAGGTAAACTGATATGGAAAACAAGAAATACAACGTGCGGGACGCCCTTCCCGACACCCCCGACGCCTTCTACGACGCGGTGGAGCGAAGCCTCGCCGCCTGCCGCAGCGAGAAAAGAGAAAGGACCTGGGGCCTGGGCCATCTGCCCCGCAAGCTCCTGATCCCCCTGGTGGCGGCCCTGGTGCTGCTGGTGGCCGGAACGGCCGTTGCCGCCGGGGTATGGCTTCGGGACAACTACTCCCCCACCAGCTACATGGAGACCGCCAAGGAGAAGCGGGAGGAGCAGGGAAAGACCATCCCCGACGTGGAGCAGGCCATCGCCTCCGCCGCGCCGAAGACGGGGGACTACACCTTCGTCATGCTGCCGGAGTTCGAGGACGCCCAGGTGCTGGACGATTTTCGGGTGCAGCAGGGCCAGCCCAGGTACAATGAGGCGGACTGGGCCTGGATCAAGGACATCGTGCCCCAGGTGGAGGAGGTGCTCATCGACGGCCGGACGTTGGCCTTCAACATCCGCCTCAATACGGACCACGCCCAGGCCTTCCGTTGGCCGGACGTGGAGGGCCAGTGGGTGGACGCCCTGGTGGACAACATGAGCTTCCGCAAGGAAGGGGACAGCATGGCCTACCCCATCGTGTCGAGCGGCGGAGGCGTCAACCCCGAGATGGGCACCGATAGCTGGGCCACCCTGTACACCGACGTGATCCTGGACCAGCAGGACGTGAACTTCCCCACAGAGGGCCGGGTGGAGCTTACGGTGGAGATCGGCTTGCGGGACGCCCGGGTGGAGGACCTAGCGCCCATCGGGAACGTTGCGAAGCTCTTTTACACCTTCTCCTTCGACGCGGCGGCGGGCACGGAGGTGGCCCCGGCGCAGGTCACGGAGCGGAAGCTTTCCGGCAGCTATGTGCTGACCGTGGACGATTGGACCGATCCCGACAAGCCCCGCATGTACAACCGGCGGGTGAGCCTGGACGGGGTGGTCCTCAAAGAGGAGATTCGCTATCGGCAGACCGGCGTGTATGTGACCTACACCGTGAAGGAAGCCCCCACGGATTGGGCCGAGGCTATGAAAAGCTCCCTGCTCTATCCCAACCGGGAGGGCAAGTGGCACGGCCTGTACATCGAGTACCGCATCGGTCCGGAGGGGGAGTGGCTCCCGGTGGGCCATGAGAACTGGGGCAAATTCGGCGAGAACACCGTGATCCTGCCCATCTTCCCCTCGGAGTATGAGAAGGCCAGGGCCGAGGGCGTCACGCTCCGGCTGACGGAGTACTGCGGCACCGCCCTCAACGGCACGCCCATCGGCGAGGACTGGGCCATGGACATCCCCGCCGGGTCCATGACCTGGAACTTCGACCTGGCGGCCCAGGAACTGGGCGTCTTCGAAATACCCCTGCCGTAAAGCGGCGCAATATCCATCGCCCGGAGGATGTTCATCCTCCGGGCGATGCTTTTTACAGATCTTTGAACCATTCGGGATAGACGGCCCGGTACGGATTTTCCTCGTCCGGGTCCGTGGGGTCCCAGCCCAGGGTGTGATCGGCGTTCATGTAGGGCTCCTCATAGATGAGGGGCGGGGCGGACGGCGCGGCGGGGCCCACGCTGTCCAGGACCATGACCCGGGTGCCCCGGGGGCAGTTCTTGTAGATCCAGTAGGCGTCCCCCACCAGCAGCCGCACACAGCCGTGGGAGGCGGGGCTGCCCAGCTTCTCATATTCGTCGATCAGCATCTGCTTCTTGCCGTACTTGTGGAACTTCCGGTATTCCCCGCCGATGGGCACGGTGTGGAAGAGGTAGTGGCCCCGAAAGCGGCAGGCGTACTGGGCGTAGACCATGATCCCTTCCATGACGGTCATGGCCTTGTAGGCGTACTTGCTGTAGATGGAATGGGTCCCCGGCGGCGTCTGGTGGACGGTGTCCGCGCAGGAGCAGATCATGATCCGCTCCACGGTCCATTCCCCCTCGGCGGCGATGAAGCAGACCACGCTCTGACTCCCCTGAAAGACCGTGAGCCACCGCTCCCCGTCTTTTTTAGGCGGGGTCTCGGGGGCGTAGGGGGAGATCAGAAAGCCGTCCAGCGGGAGCTGTTCCGCGCCGAAGCTGGGCTCGCCTTCCTCATCCGCTGGGTAGAAGCCCAGGGGCCCCCGGCCGAAGCTGCCGAACCGGTAGTATCGGCCGGTGAGCTTGTCCAGATACCGCCCGTCCTCCGCCGGGACGACAGACTTTCGAAGGGGCAGGAAGGGGGCCGGGCTGGCGGGGCAGAAGGTGGGCGCCGGGGTGGGCGTGGGCTCCGCCGTGGGTTCCGGGGTCGGCGCCTCGGTGGGCGCCGGCGTAGGCTCCGGCGTGGCCGTAGGGGTGGGCGTGGCCGTGACCGCAGCTGTGGGCTCCGGGGTCGCCGGGACAGCCGCCTCCCGGGCAGGGGTCGGCGCCTCCGCCGTCCTGGCATGTCCACAAACCAGGCACAGCAGAAGCAGCAACAGCCACAATACGGTTTTGCGCAAAAGGGTCATAGAGCAGCGTCAGAACAAAAAGCGCTTGCTTACGATAAGCAAGCGCTTTCGCGGTCAAAGGGATTTACTCTGCCTTGGGGGCTCCCACGGGGCAGACATTGGCGCAGTTGCCGCACTCGATGCAGGCGTCGGCATCGATGACGAAGATGCCGTCACCCTCGGTGATAGCTTCCACGGGGCACTCACTGGCGCAGGTGCCGCAGGCGATGCATTCATCGGTGATCTTGTATGCCATGCTGATTACCTCCTTACAGATTTTCAATTCATTATAACATACGCATCATAAATTGCAAGAATCAGTTTTCCGACGAAACTGTAAACAAGTCGAAAAAACGACCATAGGTTCGACCTTTGGCGGGGCTCTTTTTTTCGACAGGGGCGGGGTGACAGAATGGGGAAAAAGGAAGGTGAAAAAGGTGGATCTGCATTCATTTCCCCTGGAGAAAGCCGCCCCGCCCAAGCGGGACCTGGACCGGCGGCTGTTTCTGCTGCCCGTAGACAGCATCCGCCCCAACCCGGACCAGCCCCGGCGGCAGTTCGGCCGGGAGGAGCTGCAGGAGCTGACGATCAGCATCGCCCAGGTGGGGCTCATCCAGCCCCTGACCGTGCGCCGGGGGCCCGAAGGGTACGAGCTGATCTCCGGGGAGCGGCGGCTCCGGGCCTGTGAGCTGCTGGGGCTTCGGGAAGTCCCCTGCATCGTGGTGCAGACGGACCCGGAAAAGAGCGCCCTCATGGCCCTCGTGGAGAACGTGCAGCGCTCGGACCTCTCCTTCTGGGAGGAAGCGGAGGGGTATCGGCGGCTGCTGACGGTCTACGGCCTCACCCGGGAGGAGCTGTGCCGCCGGATCGGCAAGAGCCCCGCGTTCCTCTCCAACAAGCTCCGGCTGCTGAAGCTCAGCGCCCCGGTGCGGACGGCGGCGGAGCGCGGGGGCTTGAGCGAGCGCCACGCCCGGTGTCTGCTGTCCCTCGAAGGGGAGGCGGACCAGCTCAAGCTCATAGAGCGCATCGTCCGGGAGGGCTGGAGCGTGCGGCAGGCGGAGGCGTACGTGGAAAAAAGCGCCCCGCGGCCCAAGCCCCTGCGGATCCTCCGGCTCACCAAGGACTGCCGCCTGTTCCTCAACGGCCTCGCCACCCTCCTCGATCAGCTCCGCATGGCGGGCATGGCCGCCGAGATGGAGACGGACAGGCGGGAGGACGGTCTGGACGTGGCCGTACACATCCGCACCCGGTGAGGAAAACCAGGATATATTGAGGAAATCGGTTGTTTCCGGGTAAATACCGTGGTATCATAGGAGGGTGAACGAATCCGAATTCTACAAGGCGACCCAGAGCCGCGCCCTGAAGGGGCCATACCTCCTCCACGGCGAGGAGGAGCTGACCAAGGCCGACGCCGTGGCTCGGGTGAAGAAGCTCCTGGACCCGGGGGTGCTGGATCTGAATTTCCAAAGCCTCCGGAATCCTGACGCGCCCACGCTCCTTGCCGCCGCGGACCAGCTGCCCTTTTTCGACGAGCTTCGGGTCATCCTGGTGGAAAGCTGGGACGATGCCCTCGTCGACGCCCTGGAGGAGAAGAACCGGCTGCTCACCATGGCGGACACCTCCGTGACGCTGTTCGTCCATCGGGGGGAGTGCCGCAAGACCAACAAGCTCTTCAAGGCCCTGGCCCCGGAGAACCGGGTGGTGGTCTTCGAGAAGCTGACCATGGAGCGGGCGGTGAACATGCTCCTCAGGGAATCGGCCCTGCGGAACGTGGATCTGAGCCGCGCCGTGGCCCAGACGCTGGTCGACCGGGTGGGGTTCGACGCCTATCGGCTGAAAAACGAGTTTTCCAAGGCAGCCGGGTACGTGGGCTCCGGCGGGACCGTGACCGTGGCCGTGCTGGATCTGACGATCACCCCGTCGGCGGAATACGACGCCTTCGAGATGCTGGACGCGCTCTTGGACGGGAAACGGAAGAAGGGGTACGCCATGCTCCTCAACGCCCTGGACGGGGGGGAGAGCCCTCTGAGCCTTGCCGGGTTCCTGGAGGGACGGCTGAAGCTGATCCTGACCGCCCGGGAGCATCTCGATCGGGGGCTGGACCCCCGCGCCGCCGCGCGGCAGCTCCAAGGCAGCCCTTACGCCGCCCAGATCGCCGTGAAGAACGCCCAGAAGCGGACCACGGCGGAGCTGCGGCAGGCCGTAGCCGGCTTCGCCGCCGTGGACGGGTTCACCAAGCAGGGGATCTACAGGGACCGGGACGCGCTGCTCCTGGCCGTTTTGAATACTTTTGAAAAGAAAGAGGAGGTCAGAAAATGAAATTTGCCATCGTCGGCTGCAACTCCGAGGACGCCATCACCTTCCCCCACCACACCGAAGTGGTCACCACCCCCTACGGCAACGCCCGGGTCATCCACGCCACGCTCCCCAGCGGCAAGGAGGTGGATTTCCTCACCCGGCACAGCGTGTGCCTTCAGGAGGACGCCTATGAGACCAACTTTAGGGCCAACATCTTCGCCCTGTACCTCTGCGGCGTGACCCATATCATCAGCATCTCCGTCATGGGCACCTGCGACTACTCCTTCCGGCTGGGCAGCTTTTGCCTGATCTCCGATTTCATCGACTTTACGCGGCTGAGGGAAAGCTCCTTCCGCATGGAGCATCGGCTGGTCCGGCACGCGGGCATGGACGACGTGTTCGACGGGCGCATGACCGGGCTTCTGGAGAACATCATCCTGGAGGAGAAGATCCCCTACGAGGGCCGGGTGAATTACGCCTGCGTGGACGGGCCCCGGTACGAGACCGCCGCCGAGGCGCGGATGATGCGGGCGCTGGACGCCCAGGTCATCGGCATCACGCTGGTGCCCGAAGCGCCGCTGTGCCGGGAGGTGTGCATCAAGTACGCGTCCATCGGGATCATCGCCCGCTACGCCACGGGCATGGATCAGGACGTGACCGACGACGACCTTTTGCGCATCTCCGCCCAGCACAAGGGCCGGGCCCTGGACGTGGCGCTGAAGATGATCGAGAAGTATTCGGAGTGATCCTTTCTCTTTTGCGACTTTTTCTTTTCAGGTGAAAAGAAAAAGTCGCCCAAAAAGAAAAGCCTATGGGTGAGCATAGGCTTGGCAACGGTCTGTCTTATCGTATATACAGTTCTTTGGGCTGCACCCTTTCTTCCAAGAAAGGGTGCAATCTTTATTCTGTTCTTCTATTTATAAAAGATATTCCAATACACCGGCCCCCACATATTGAGCCACATGCACAGCAGTATCAGCGCGACCTTCCAGCTCTTGAGCGGCCGGCGGGTGAGGCCCATGGCGGCCAGTATCCCCACGTAGGGGATGAAGTCCATGGCGTAGCGCATGCCGAACTGGGCGAACCCGTTCCCGTAGTTCATGAGGAAGGGCACCGCGCAGACCGCCGCGGTGGCCAGCAGGAACCAGGTCAGCCTGTCCCGCCGGTACGGGGCCCGGACGGCGAAATACAGGGCCGGGGACAAATGGGTGAGCGACACCCCCGCCAACGTGGGGATCACGTAGGGGTACTCCCGGGTGAACTCCGGCCCCAGCAGGAAGATGGAATAGAGGTTGTATTTCACGTGCTTGAGCTGCAGCGGCCCGCCGACCTCCTGCTCCGCGGCCTTGAGATACGCCAGCTGCTCCTCCTTCGGGAGGGCCTGCATCTGATTGTACCGGTCCCGGAACAGGTCCTTCAGATGGGTCAGGTTGTAGCCCTTGTCCATGATGGTGCCGAAGCGCACGTAGTTGTAGAGCATATAGAGCCCGCCCGGAATGGCCGCCCCCAGGCAGAAGAAGAGGAGGGACCTAAGCCGCTTTTCCCGCGGGTACCGCATCAGGATGTATCCGAAGAAAAACAGGGCTCCCAGCAGGTTCGGCATCCGGCAGGTGACCGCGCAGGCGTAGAACACGCCGGACAGGAACAGATGGACGTCCTTGCGCCGGTGCTCCGGCACCGTGAGGAACGCCATGCCCACCAGCAGGAAGAACCAGCTGGACACGTGCCCCAGGAACCAGCCGTGGCCCAGCGCCGCCAGGAAGCAGTGGACCGTGCCGAAGGTCAGCAGCGCCGCGCACCAAAGCCGCTCCCGCCGGTCCCGGCCGACGCCCATCCGCGTGAAAACCAGATACGCCAAAGCCGTGTTGGCCGCGCCCAGGCCCAGGGAGAGCCAGGCGATGTTGAACCCGTTGACGCCGAAGAGCGCCACGAAGGGCAGGCACAGGATGGCCGGGCCCGGGGCGAAATGCATGTACACGTGGCCGCCGAACTCCACCGATTCGAGATACGCCGGCATGCCGTCCACGTACAGGCGGCCGTGGAGCAGCGCGTCGGCCAAGTAGCTGTAATTGTTATAGAAGACGAAGCTGTGATCGTTCAGCAGGAACAGGACGAGAAAGCTGATGAGAAACAGGGCCAGGCAGGTCCCGCCCTCCCGGGGTCGCTCCGCCGGCGCCTCCGGATCGAGCTCCGGCGTTTTGGGCGCGCCGATCCGGCTGCAGACCCGATCCAGGCAGAACAGGGCCGCGAGGAACAGGTACAGCGCGCCCATGGTGCCGAAATATCCGTAGGTAACCGCCATTTTGCCGCTCCTTTCCCCGTGTCCTGCAGGATCGCCTGCTTGTGTCATTGTACCCCAAGGCGCGCCCCCTGTCAACGCGCCTGGGAAGCCCGCGTCAAAAATGCCCATCTGTCGGGATTTCGCTTTGGATCCCATTTGGGTCCATTTATCCACACTTCGACCCGGAAAATTATCCACATTGTCCACACCCTTATCCACAGGACACGCTGATTTCGACATTTTTGCATGTGGATAAGGTCGTGGAAAAGGCGTGCGAAAGGCTGCCGCCGGTCCTATGGGCTCGGGACCGGTGCGGCAGCCTTCCGCGGATCATGAGGTCGGGGCATGTTGCAGGACAGAGGGGGCCGTCCTGCAAGATTGAGGATGATCTTTTTCTGTGCCGCTTTTTCTCTTTAGACAAAGAGAAAAAGCGGCGGAAAAAGAGAAACTCAA
>CAMHDC010000041.1 GCA_946183765.1 uncultured Clostridia bacterium
ACAGCGCCGGCAGTATCATGACCACCGAGTTCGTGGAGCTGGGCATGGGCTACACAGTGGAGGACGCCATCAAGACCATTCGCCGGACGGGCTTAGATAAGGAGACCATCAACGATTGCTTCGTCACCGGTCCCGGCCGTACCCTGGAGGGCATCATCTCCATTCGTTCACTAATCCTCGCCCAGGACGACGACAAGGTTTCCGACATCATGGATACCAACGTGGTCAGCGTCAACACCATGGACGACCAGGAGACCGTGGCGGAGAAATTCAAGAAATACGACTTGACCTCCATGCCCGTGGTCGACGGCGAGAACCGTCTCGTCGGTATCGTCACCGTCGACGACGCCATCGACGTCATGGAAGAGGAGGCCACCGAAGATATCGAAAAGATGGCCGCTATCACGCCGTCGGATAAACCGTATCTGAAGACAGGCGTCTTCGAGATCTTCATCCACCGTATCCCCTGGCTCATGCTCCTGATGGTCTCTGCCACCTTCACCGGTCTCATCATCAGCAGTTTCGAAGAAGCGTTGGCTGCTCAGTTGGTCCTGACTGCTTACATTCCCATGCTTATGGACACGGGCGGCAACTCCGGCAGCCAGGCCTCCGTCACCATCATCCGCGGTCTCTCCCTGAACGAGATCCACTTTAGGGACATCCTGACCGTCATTTGGAAGGAAGTACGGGTGGCCGTCCTGTGCGGCCTCAGCCTGTCCGCTATCAGCTTTTTGAAGCTCATGTTCCTCGATAAGGTGGGCATGCTGGTGAGTCTGTCCGTGTCGCTGACGCTGGCAGTCACCGTGACCATCGCAAAATTCATCGGCTGCACACTGCCTATGCTGGCGAAAAAGCTGGGCTTCGACCCGGCGGTCATGGCCAGCCCCTTTATCACCACGGTAGTGGATGCCCTATCGCTGCTCACCTTCTTCTCCATCGCCAAAGCTATCATCGGCCTGTAAGGATTATAGAATATGGATAATAACAATCGCCCTCTGGACGTTTCCGTCGTCGCCTGCGAAACCTATGACCCGGAATTGTGCAAATCAGCTTTGCAGGAAGTTCTTGCCCCCTTGGGCGGATTGGATTTCGTCAAGCCCGGGGACAGGGTCGTCATCAAAGCCAACCTCATCACCTTTTTGAAACCGGATAAGGCGGCCACCACCCATCCGGTGCTGCTGAGTGCTCTTACAGAGCTGCTTGTGGAGCGAGGCGCATCCGTGGTCATCGGCGACAGCCCCGGGGGACCGTTCTCCTTGCCGTATTTGAAGCGGGTGTATGCGGCCACCGGTCTCAACGACTGCGAAAAGGCGGGGGCCACTCTGAATCAGAACACCCAGATCAAGCGCGGCACCTTCCCCGAAGCAAAGGTCATGAAAGAGTTCACCTACACGGCGTATCTGGATGACTGCGATTATATCATCGACTTCTGTAAGCTGAAGACCCACGGCATGATGGGCCTTACCGGCGGTTGCAAGAACCTGTTCGGGACCATCCCCGGCACAGACAAGCCGGAGTATCACTATCGCTATCCGAACCCTACGGACTTCTCCCGGATGCTGGTGGATATAAATGCCTATTTCAAGCCTGTATTGACCATTTGCGACGGCGTCATGGCCATGGAAGGCAACGGCCCCTCCATGGGCAAACCCCGAAAAATGGGCCTGCTGGCGGCATCCAAATCGCCCCATCACCTGGACCTGGTCCTGGCCGCCCTCATCCACATGCAGAAGGAGGACGTGCCCACTTTGATGGCCGCTCACGAACGGGGGCTCATCCCTGACACCGTAGCTGAGTTGTCCGTCACGGAGGGCTGGGAAAAGTTTATCTGCCCGGACTTCGAGACCATCGGCGTTAAGCGGGGTATCCTGTTCACCGACAAATATACCGGCTTTGTTGGAAAGCTTTGGGTCAATATCCTAAAAGCCGCCGTTCAGCCCCGGCCTCAGGTGAAGGCGGAGGACTGCATCGGCTGCGGTGAATGCAGCAAGGTCTGTCCCGCCAAAGCTATTACCATGATCGACAAGAAACCATCCATCGACTATAAGAAGTGCATCCGCTGCTTCTGCTGCCAGGAATTCTGTCCCATCGGCGCCATGAAGGTCCGTCGTACCGCCATCAGCAAGTTTCTGGAGAAGATACGATAGATACATCCCCATGGCGAGGGCATATAAAGGAAAAAAAGGAGAGATTTATGCGCGAACTGCTGTGGACCCCCGGCGAGGATGTGCAGAAGGCATCCAATATGTACGCCTTTATGGAGCTGGTCAATCGGGAGAAGGGGCGGGATTACCGAAACTACAAAGAGCTGTATCGGTTTTCCGTGAACGAACCGGAGACATTTTGGGACATCCTGTTTCAGTATCTGGATATCGTTCATTCCGTTGGTTACGAGAAGACCGTGGACGATATCCACAAGTTCCCCGGAGCAAAATGGTTTCCCGGCTGCAAGCTGAACTACGCGGAAAACCTGCTCCGGCATGAGGCTAACGACGAGGCATGCCTCATCTTCCGAGGCGAGGATAAAGTTCGCCGTGTTTTGACCTGGAAGGATGTGAAGGAGCAGACCTTCCGCCTGGCCACAGCTCTTCGGGAGTTGGGCGTGGGTGCCGGAGACGCGGTTTCGGCGTATCTTCCGAATCTGCCGGAAACCGTCATCGCCATGCTGGCCACCGCGGCGGTGGGCGGCGTATGGTGCTCCTGTGCCACGGATATCGGCCCCGGAGCCGCCTTCGATCGACTGGGACAGGTGTCCCCCAAAGTGCTCTTCACTACGGACGGATATTACTATAAAGGGAAAGCTTTCGAGACTCTGCCCAATGCCGCTCAGGTGGCTGCTCGTATGGACGGGCTCAGGAAGGTGGTCGTTATCCACTATGCGGGAGATGCGGCGGATATCTCCACGATTCCCAATGCTGTGCTCTACGAGGATTTCCTGGCTAAGGCTATACCCGAGCCCTTTGTCTACGAACAGCGGGAATTTAACGATCCCACCGTGGTCATGTTTTCCTCCGGGACCACCGGCAAGCCTAAGTGCATGGTCCAGTCCGTGGGCGGACTCCTTATTAATCAGCTTAAGGAGCTGGTGCTGCATCACGATATGAAGCCCTCAGATCGCATGCTTTATATCACCACCTGCAGCTGGATGATGTGGAACTGGCAGGCCGCTGCCTTGGGCGCAGGCAGCTCCATCGTCCTCTACGACGGCAATCC
Source organism: uncultured Clostridia bacterium (assembly GCA_946183765.1). Lineage (GTDB taxonomy): Bacteria > Bacillota > Clostridia > Christensenellales > CAG-138 > RUG472. Next base: position 3,214 of record CAMHDC010000041.1, read on the forward strand.
GTCTTATCCCGATCTGGACGCCATCTGGAAGGTATTGGAAGAGGAGGGGGTCACCGTGTTCGGCCTTTCCGCCAGCTACATCCACGCCCTTATGGCGGCCGGTTTCAACCCCAGGGAGCATGCGAACCTTGAAAAGCTGCGCATGATCTCCCAGACAGGCTCCGCCCTCAGCGAGGAGGGGTTCCGGTTCGTGTATCGGGAGATCAAAAAGGACCTGCATTTCAATTCCATCGCCGGCGGCACGGATATAAACGGGTGCTTCTGTATCGGGAATCTGCTGAGCCCCGTATACGTAGGCGAGCTGCAGGCCCCGGGCCTCGGCATGAAGATCGAATGCTATGACGAAAACGGAAAGCCCGTCCGTGACACCCAGGGCGAGCTGGTTTGCGAGATTCCGGAGCCCAGTATGCCTATCTGGTTTGCCAACGACCCGGACGGTGAGCGATATATGAACGCCTATTTTAGGGTCTATCCCGGTATCTGGCATCATGGGGATTATGTGCAGTTCAACAGCGAGACCGGTGGTGTCACCTATTTCGGACGCTCCGACTCCGTATTGAAGCCCTCCGGTGTGCGCATCGGTACCGCGGAGATATACAACATCGTGGAGAAGCTCCCCGAGGTCCAGGACAGCCTGGCCATCGGACAGATGTACCACGATGATCAGCGCATCCTGCTATTCGTTCAGCTTGCTCCGGGCACGGAGCTCACTGAGGAGCTGAAAAAGCGGATAAAGAAGGAACTCAGGACCAAGGCTTCCCCCCGGCATGTGCCGGCGCTGATCTACGCCGTACCGGACCTCCCGAAGACCTTCAACGGCAAGAAGGTTGAGTCCGCCGTGACCAACATGATCAACGGACGCAGGATCACCAACCGGGAAGCTCTGGGAAATCCGGAATCTCTGGACTATTTCGAAGCGTTGCTGCCGGAACTGCAGAAATAAATACGACCCAGGGCCGCGGCCAAAGATGCTGCGGCTCTTTTAAAAGGAGGAACCATGATTCGGATCGGCTGCCATCTTTCTCCCTCCAAAGGATTGCTGCGCATGGGGCAGGATGCTCTGAGCATCCGGGCGAACACCTTCCAATTCTTTTTGCGCAATCCCAGGGGCAGTAAGGCGAAAGCACTGGACCTTGAAGATGCTGCAGCCCTGATGAAACTGCTTCGGGAGAAGGATATGCTTCCCATGGTGGCCCATGCGCCATATACGCTGAATCCCTGTGCGGCAGATGGGCGAGTGCAGGAGTTTGCCGCCATGGTCATGAAGGATGATTTGGAGCGTATGAACGCTTTTTCAGGAAATCTGTACAACTTCCATCCCGGCAGCCATGTGGGGCAGGGGATATCGGCGGGCATCGAGAAGACGGCCGCTCTGCTGAATACGCTGCTGACGCCGGATATGCCCGCCACTGTACTAATCGAGACAATGTCGGGTCAAGGCAGCGAGATCGGCGGCGCTTTCGAGGAGATACGTAAGATCATAGACCGGGTGGAGCTCCGGGAGAAAGTAGGGGTTTGTTTAGACACTTGCCACGTGTTTGCAGCCGGGTACGATATCGTCCATGACCTGGACGGCGTGCTGGAATCTTTCGACAGACAGATTGGTCTTTCCCGGCTGAAAGCTCTCCACGTAAACGATTCCCTGTTTCCTCTGGGCAGCCGCAAGGATCGCCATGCACCCATCGGGAAGGGATGTATCGGGTTAGACGCATTTTTGGCGCTTGTGGACCATCCGTCGCTTAAAAACCTTCCTATGATCCTGGAAACGCCCCAGGATGACCTTGCGGGTTACGCCCGGGAGATCGCACTTCTCCGGGGTGAAGCCGTGGACAATTTGTAACAAATCAGGGCTGAACTTGCTTTTATCCGGTGGATTTGCTACTATAAGCTCAAATACGGGAAGGGAGTCGAAACGGGTATACCAATGGATCAGCCAGCTTGTTACCGAACCGTTAAAGCTTCCGCCAGTATTGAGCTGATAATCAACAAGTCCCGCTTTATCGGACAGTGTTTCCCCATCTCATCGGAGAGCGAAGCATTAGATAAACTGGCTGTGCTTCGCAAACAGTATTGGGACGCCACCCATAACTGCTACGCCTATTCGGTGGGCAAAAAGGGGGAGATCGCCCGATTTTCCGATGACGGTGAGCCGGGCGGTACGGCTGGTATGCCCATGATGGACGCTCTGCGGGGCGCAGGCGTGACCGATGTGCTCTGCGTGGTGACCCGGTATTTCGGCGGGATCCTCCTGGGTACCGGCGGCTTGGTGCGGGCCTATTCCAAGTCTTGCTCGGAGGCCATACAAGCGGCGGGCATCGTGCGCATGGCGCCCTGCGATTTGATCGCATTCGATGTTCCCTACCATCAGTGGGCCATCTTTCAGCAGGAGGCCCGTAAGCAGGGGGCAATCTTATCGCCGGAATACGGGGAACGGATATACTGCGTCGCAACCGTCGAGAAGGGGCGCACGAAAACCTTTATGGATGCAGTCTATAATGAGAGCGCCGGCACGCTGACGGGCCGGTGCATCGGCAGCGAGTATCGGCCTTTGGAGGACCATGAGGACAGGTAAACGGTTTCATCTTCATATGTTTGTGCTGGCGGTCGTCCTGCTGTGGATGGCCTTTCCTGCGTGGGCGGAGAACGACGAACCCCTGACGCTGACGGTGGAAGCGGACCCTGACTGCCTGCTCAGCGAGGCCGGAGACATGACCTTCTTCCGGTTCACGTTGAAAAATGAACTGGAGGAGGATTATGTCCTCGATGCTTTGACGCTGCAGGGGGATCTGCTCGAAGAGCCTAAGCTTATCTCGGAAACCCTTACCATTTCAGCCAACGACGTGTTGGAATTCACATTGGAGAACGTGCGCATCGATGAGGACGAATTCGACAGGGATCTGTCCTTTCAATTGACCTGGCAGACCGTCAGCTTCGCTCCGGAAGACGAAGGGCGGGAGGATCCCATTATCACCGACCATGATCTGACGGTATCGATCCGCATCGAGCGCTTCATCGAGCCGGTGATGGGGCTTATCGTGGAACCGGACGTTCTGCTGGCTCGGGAAGGTGACCCCGTCACGGTGACCTATACCCTCGTCAACGATACAAAGTTCGATATGACGAACCTGACCTTACAGGACATGGGCATCTCTCAGCCTTCCGTGACCCTGCCCAAGACGACGCTGAATGCAGGGGAACGGATGGAAGTAAAAGCCACCGTGACCATGGGCAGCAGCGCCTTAGAGCTGAACCCTGTGTCCCAGTATACGGTGCGTGGCATCGAATCCAAGGCATCTGCTCCGGAAATCGTGACGGTGGAATATGTACAGGTGGATCTGAAGATGACGGTGGAAAAGTATCCTGCCACCGCCGACGGGACCCTATTTCGGATCACGCTCATCAACGACGGCACCCATCCCATGACCGAAATCCGTCTGGTGGACGAGATCGGCACCCTGATCGCGGAGGGGATCGCCCTTGAAGCGGGGGCGGAGAGGACCGTTTCCTGTACAGTGCCTTCAGCCGTTTCCTCGGGATCTGTACGCTATATTTCCTTTGAAGCCACAGGCTTCGATTGCGTGGGCGGCACGGTCACGGTCAAAAGTCCCTCCGCCTATGAGGTCTTGCCCTTTGTGGACTCCGACCAGGTGCGTCTGAAGCTGTCCGTCCTGTTGGAGAACTCCGTCCAAAACGAAGATGGGTCAAGCCGGATGAACGTTCTCTTTGAAATTCGCAACGATTCCAATGTCCCCATTCGGAACGCCGTCGTCACCGAGGGGGATTATTTCAAAGGCGTAGTCAACGAATATGAGTTTTTGTCCACCGGCGTCACCACTTTTGAAAAGGAGTTCGTAGTTCCGGCCGGTACCCGGTCGCTTACCTTTGTGTTGACCGCCGTGGACCCGGCACAGACTCAGTACGCATCGGTGCCCATGACCTTGGACCTTTCCCCGCTGACAGCGCCGAAACCCACCAGCCTGCCGCCTATAAAGCCCGGTGAACGGGTGGACGTGACGGGCACCATCTACGATACGGAGCTGTACGTGCGGCTCTTTCGAATGGCGGCTTTGATCGTGTTTGCCTTGCTCCTGGTGTTTCTGCTGCTGTCCGTTATTTTTCGAGTAGCGGAGATGAACGTGCGCCGGTGGCTGCCCAAGGAATCCGGCCTGCGTCCGTTCGGTCCCCGAAAGACGCCCACCGGTCCGATCCCGACAAAGGTCGGAGGCGACGCTGTCCACGATCAGTTTGGGTATATGCAGCCTGCAAAGCTTCGTTATATGGATCGGACTGACCGGATGGCCGCCGTAGGTAGGGAGGAAGAAGCTGCAGAGGCTGTTCCTATTGTCAATTTCACTTCTGATACGGGCACCAAGACCCTATACGCCCCGCAGCCAACCGTCAACCCGTCACGCAGAACGGGAGAGATCACGGCTGTGCCCGTTCACAAGCCCCGCGTACGACCCGTTATGATCACCTCGGAAAACACAATGCCCTTTGCACCGGTTCATGAAGGACAAGCGGCAGATAATGTAGTTACTGAACAGTCAGTGGAGATTGAACAGCAGAAAGATACCATGGCGGAGACTGTCAACTTGCAGCCGCGGGTGATCGAAACGAAACCTAAGCCTCGGATCGTCCCCCGTAAAAAACTGGAAATCATCCGTGTGTCTCAGGTATGATCCAAAACTATATTTTTGATCTATACGGAACGCTGGTGGATATCCGCACCGACGAAGCCATGCCGTCCTTATGGCGGCGCATGGCTTTGTTTCTCTCGCTGCAGGGGGCGCCTTATGATCCGAAAGAGCTGCATCAAGCTTATTTGGACACCATAACGGAGCAGATCGATTTATGCGCATTTCAGCGGCCGAACATACCGAAAGCGAACATCGAGCCAGATATCCTGCACGTTTTCGAGCGATTGTACAAGCGCAAGGGCATTTCTGT
>CAMHDC010000042.1 GCA_946183765.1 uncultured Clostridia bacterium
GCGGAGCTGGACGTGCAGCGGACGCGGGACGGACAGATCGTGGTCTTCCACGACGACAGCATGCAAAGGGCCTGCGGGGTGGACAAGCCCATCCGCGACTTCACCTATGAAGAATTGCAGCAGTTCCCCCTCTTCGGCACCGAGGCGCGCATCCCCCTGTTTTCGGACGTGCTGGCCGTGTTCGGCGGAAAGCAGCCCCTGATCGTGGAGCTGAAATACGGCCCCGACTGGCAGCTCCTCTGCGAGACCACCCGAAGGATGCTGGACGAATACGATGGCCCGGCCTGCGTGGAGAGCTTCCACCCGGCCATGGTCCGCTGGTTTTGGAAGCACGACCCGAAGCGCCTCCGGGGCCAGCTTTCCGAAGCCGCCTGCTTCTCGAAAAAGGCCCTGCCCTGGTATCTGGCGTTCATGATGTCACGGCTGTTCACCAACTGCCTCACCCGGCCCCAGTTCATCGCGTACCGGGTGGGACCGAAGTGCCTCTCCGTCCGCGTCTCGGAGGCCATGGGGGCTATGAAGGTCCTCTGGACCGCCCGGGAGCCTGAATTGCATCATAAGCGCATGCAGCATAACCACGCAGTCATCTTCGAGGGCTACCGGCCGACGGAGGGAAGAGCCGAATGAAGACCATCGAGATCGTAGGCCAAAACTATTTCGGCCGCTGGACCCGCGAGCGCACCGCCTGCCGGGGCGTGGTGATCGAGGACGGCCGCATCCTCCTGTCCTATGCGGTCCGGGACGATTTGTGGATGATCCCCGGCGGCGGCCTGGAAGCGGGCGAGGACGAGGGGACCTGCTGCGTCCGGGAGCTGGCGGAGGAGACGGGCCGCGTCGTCCTGCCGTCAGATTGCGCCCTGGAGCTGGATGAATACTACGAGGACACCAAGTACGTCAGTCGCTATTACTTCGGCGCCGTGGTGGGCCGCTGCGCGCCCAAACTCACGGAAACGGAGCGACGGATGGGTCTGGAATCCCGGTGGCTGCCCGTGGCGGAAGCCCTTCAGATCTTCTCCCGCCACGCCGAGTACACGGACACAGACGAGGAGCGCCGGGGCATCTATCAGCGGGAATACACGGCCCTCTCGGCGCTCTGGAAGGAATGAGTATGGAGACTTTCGCCACCGGCGACAGAAGCGAATGGCGGGCCTGGCTCCTGGGCCACTTCGAAACGGCCCGGGAGGTGTGGTTCGTGCTGCCCCTGCAGGCGGCGGGGGAGGAAAGCCTCTCCTATAACGACGCCGTGGAGGAGGCCCTCTGCTTCGGCTGGATCGACAGCACCAACCGAAAGCTGGACGAGCTTCACTGCATCCGCCGCTTCACGCCGAGAAAGCCCGGCAGCCCCTACTCCCAGCCCAACATCGAACGGCTGATCTGGCTGGACGAACGGGGCATGCTCCATCCCGCCGTCCGGGCGGAGGTGCTGCCGGTGATCCGAAAGCCCTTCGTCTTCCCCGAGGACATCCTGGCCGCCCTCCGGCAGGACGAGACCGTCTGGGCCAACTATCAGCAGTTCTCCGAACCCTACAAGCGCATCCGGGTGGCCTATATCGACGCCGCCCGCCGCCGTCCGGAGGAGTTTCAAAAGCGGCTCGACAGCTTCCTGGACAAGACCCGCCGGGGCAAGCTCATCCGGGGCTACGGCGGCATAGAGAAATACTACCGATGATGGAACAGCGCGAAAAAAACGATCATACTCAATTGCCCGAGGAGCTGCAGCGCTTCGTCGGAACGGGCGGGTTGACGGACAGGAGCGGTCATTCGTCCGCGAAGGTGTACGAGACCAGGGCGGGCTTCTTCATCAAATGCGATGAGTTGGGGGAGCTGGCCCGCGAGCATCGGATGACGGATCTCTTTTTCCGTCTGGGCCTGGGGCCGGAGCCGGTGCGATACCTTAGTGCGGACCGGGACTATCTGGTGACCCGCAGGGCGCCCGGACGGGACCTGACGAAGGCTCTCGACGATCCTGTCTGCGTCTGCCGCCTTTTGGCGGACGCTCTGAAAGCTCTTCACACGCAGCCGACGGAGGGCGCCGCCATCCCCGTTTCCAGCCGGTACGAACGGTATATGGCGTCAGCCGACGGACCCTTCAGCGGCGGGTGCTACGACCCGTCCGTCTATATGGACCCCTATCGGCTTTCGTCCAGGGAAGAAGCCTGGGAGGTGATGCAGCGGGGCAGGCATCTGCTCCGATGCGATACCCTGATCCACGGGGACGCCTGCCTGCCCAACGTCATAGAGGAGAACGGCGCGTTTCGTTCCTTCATCGACGTGGGCATGGGCGGGCTGGGCGACCGGCATATCGATCTGTATTGGGCCATCTGGTCCCTGCACTACAATTTCGGCACGGACGCCTATGCCGACGCGTTTCTGGGATTCTATGGAAGAGAGAGCGTTCGGGAGGAGACCTTCCGGGTCGTTGCCGCCTTTGAAGCCTTCGGATGATCCCGTTTTGCCGACAGGGTCAGCTTTTTTGTGTTGCCTTCGGGCAGGTTTTTTCAATTGACAGAAAAATTACAAGTTGTTTACGTCGGCCCGCCGGGACCTCCTGTATACTGAGGATAGACAATCGGTTTGCAGGGGAGGTGATGTTCGTGTACCGCGTCTTTGTGATCGAAGACGATGAAGCCATCAGCCGGCTGCTGTGCATGAATCTTTCCATCGCCGGATATGAGCCCGTTCCCGCCGGGGACGGACAGGAAGCGCTGAATATGATCCAAAGGGGTGAGCGCTTCGACGTGGCGCTGGTGGACGTGATGCTGCCCGGGATCGACGGCTTTCAGCTGATGGAGCCCCTCAGGGCCCATGGCGTCCCCGTCATCTATCTGACGGCGAAAAACGATCTGGAGAGCAAGCTCACCGGCCTTACCTCCGGGGCGGAGGACTATATCGTCAAGCCCTTCGAGGTCATGGAGCTGCTGGTGCGCATGGAGAAGGTCCTCGCCCGGCACTGCGCCGGGGGCGTGATCGCCTTTGCCGACCTCACCGTCTATGTGGAGGAGCGGACCGTGCTGAAGGGCGGCCGGTCGATCCAGCTCAAGCCCCTGGAGTTCGATCTCTTGCTGTTCTTCCTCCGCAATCAAAACATCGCCCTCTCCCGGGAGAAGATACTGGCCGAAGTCTGGGGCATGGATTTTTACGGCGAGAGCCGCACCATCGACATCCACGTCTCCTCGCTGAGAAGGAAGACCGGCCTTTCCATCGTCTCCGTGCCCCGGATCGGCTATCGCTTGGAGACGGCGCCATGAAGATACGCGTCCGCCTCTCATTGCTGTTCGTTCTTTGCTCGACGGCGAGCCTTCTCGTCTGCGGGTTCCTGCTGCTGCGGGCCAGCGCCAAAGGGATGATCCGGTCTGTAGAGGACAACGCCGTCTCCGAGCTCGGGATGCTGAAAACCTCTTTTGCTTCGGCTGCGTCTAAAACTTTGGACGCGGGCGCGTCGGACAGCCTTCGGCGGAGCGTCCTCGTCTACGTGTTTCAAAGCTACGCCGACGACACGTTCAGCGCTTCTCAGTACGTCCTCAAACGCGGCGGGGAGACTTTCTACAACAACAGCGGGTACGCGCCGGACGTGCTTCTTGATGGCCTCGAACAGAACACGGTGACCTGGCAGGGGGAAAAGCTGTTTGCCGCCGTGACGGAGATTGATCTAAACCGGGAGACGTATCAGATCTATCTCATCCGAAACGTGACCGATCTATACGATTCCATAGACAGGCTGCGGCTGCAGTTTTACGTCATCTGCGCCGCCGCCGTCCTTCTCAGCGCCGCCCTGATCCTGTGGGCGACCGCCCGCACGCTCCGGCCCCTCAAGACCCTGGAAAAGGAGGCCGCCGCCATGGCCCGGGGAGAGTATCATGCGCGCATCCCCCTTCCCAAAAGGTCATCGAAGCCCGGGGACGAGATCGCCACGGTCTCGGAGAGCTTCAACCGCATGGCGGCCGCCGTGGAACAGCATATCGACGCCGTCACGGCGGTGGCGGAGGAACGGAAAATGCTGATCGGCGCGCTGACCCACGAGATGAAGACCCCCATGACCGCCATCATCGGCTATGCGGACCTGCTGGAACGGGCGAAGCTGTCCGAAGCCCAGCGCGAGGAGGCCGTGTCCTTCATCCATCGGGAGGCGCAGCGGCTGGAACGGCTCACCCAGAAGATGATGCGGCTCATCACCCTGACGGACGGCGAGGGCATAGCCCTGCAGGCGGTCTCCGCCCGGCAGCTGTTTTCCATGGCCGAAAAGACGCTGGAAACCGTCGCGGTCCGCCATGGCGCGGCGCTGCGGTATGTGGAGAACGGGGAAAGCTTTTCTGCCGATCCCGACCTCGTGGTGGGCGTGCTCATCAATCTGGTGGACAACGCCTGCGCCGCCGGCGCAAAGCACGTGACCGTCGCCGCCGGGGAAAACCGGCTCTCGGTGGCGGACGACGGCTGCGGCATCCCTCAGGCGATCCTGGACAAGGTGACCCAGCCCTTCTTCCGGGCGGACAAGGCGCGGAGCCGCCGGGGCGGCCATGCCGGGCTGGGGCTGGCGCTGGCGGCGCGCGTCGCGGAGCTCCATAGGGCGCGGCTGGTCATCGAGAGCGCGGAGGGGAAGGGGACCACCGTCTCCCTCGTCTTTGACCCATAGAGAACTTACAGATTGCTTACGTCCCGCTGAGGACTTGCTTACATCCCTTGCGGTAAGGTAAAGAAAACCAACGAAGGGAGAAAAAACAAATGAAACACAGAAAACCATTCCAAAAGATCCTGGCCTGGGTCCTCCTGGCGGCCGTGCTCGTATCGGCGGCGGGCTGCGATAAGGCGCCCCGGGCCGACATCACGGAAAAGTCCAACACGGGGCGGCTGGAGGACGCGGCCGTCATGACGCTGTCGACCAACGGGGCGGCTCAGCCGGCCGCCCAGGAAAACCCGGCTCCGGTTGAAACGGAAGCCGCCGCCGTGTCCGTTCCGTACAGCCCGCTATACGACCTGCTGGGGGCGTCCACCCGGTATGAAGTGGAGCTGACGCCCGCCTCCGACATCGTGAAGATCACCGTGGCCGCGGACGTCTATCTGCCCGATACCATGCAGCTGCCCACCCTCCACGTGACGCCCCGGGACTTCACCCAGGAGGAGGTCACGAAGCTCTTCAACGCCCTCTGCGCTGATACGGTCATGTACAAGGCCCAGGCGCAGATGACGAAGGGGGAGGTAGCGGAGCGCATCGCGGACGTGGAATCGGAGATGCAGACCGCCACGGACAAGGACCGGATCAAGAAGCTGGAATCCAACCTGGCCTATTGGCAGGCGGAATACGAGAAGGCCCCGGAGACCGTGGAAAAGCAGATCTCTGACGGCACGTTGGAGGAGCGCCAACTGGGCATCCAGGAGTACCTGGGCAAGTACAAGACCCTGGACGCCTACGAGCGTCAGGAAAACTATTATACCTTTGGGGGCAAGGCCTTCCACGTCCACGGACAGACCTACGATAAGAACACCAAGTCCGGCTACGATTTCCCCATCAGCGGCAGCATCTGGTATATCCGGGATCAGGCTTTCGGCCGGTACCTGAACTACAACGCCCGGACCTGGATCGCCGACGAGACCGCCGTGCCCGCCGAAGCGAGGGGGCTGAAGACGACGCCTGCCGAAGCCCGGCAGCTTGTGGAATCTTTTTGGAAAAACAGCGGCTTTGCGGATATGGCGGTGATCGGCGTGTACCTCACCCAAAACAGCGATCCCCATCTTGGCGGCGGGACGGAAGCGCCCGATCCCTACGGGGACAACTCCGCCTACGTGGTGGCCTGCGGCAAGTCCATCGACGGCATCCTGCCGCCCCCGCCCTGCCCCGGCGATCCCCATTGGAGCTTCGAAAGCTGCACCTTTACGATCACGGACAACGGCATCGAGACCTTCAACTGGGGTTCCCCCTACGCCTACGGCGCGTATACCACGGAGAACAGCGCCCTCCTGACCTTCAACAAGGTGGACGAGATCTTCCGAAAGATGATGCTGGTGAAATACGACATCTCCGGCAGCGGCAACGGCCTCACCTCCGCCACCTACAAGGTGGACCGGGTGGCCCTGGAGATGTCCCGGGTGACCGACCGCAAGTCCAGCGAGAAGGGGCTGCTGGTCCCCGTGTGGAACTTCTACGGCAGCTACTATTTCACCTATGAGGACGGCCACGCCTTCGGCAGCGACGATCGGGAGGGCTTCCCCAGCCCCCTGCTTCGGATCAACGCTATCGACGGCACCGTCATCGAGCCCCGATACGGCTGCTGACAAGAAGAGAGGGGAGAAAGGAGGGAACTTTCCCTCCTTTTTTGTATTGCCATCTTCCCTTCGATTTTGTATACTGATAGACGGGAGGAAAGAACGATGTCGGTTTTTCAGGTGATCGCGCAAAATCTGCTGGGGTTCGACCTCATCATCTTCGTGGCCGCGGCGCTGAACGGGGTCTGCTATTACTTCGCCCGTAAGAACGCCAACGCCCTCTACCGCAAGCTCCACATGATCGTCTTCGTCCCCTCCCGGCGGAACGACCCGGAGAGCGTCTCCAAGGCCATCCGGGATATCGACGAGGAGCAGGTGGTGGCTATGCGCAAGCGGTCCGAGAGCCTTTACGCCGTGTTCGTGAACGTGACCGCCGTCTTCCCCCTGCTGGGGATCCTGGGCACGGTGGTGTCCCTCCTGCCCATGGTGGCGGAGCTCGCCGACATGCAGACCAACTTCTTCGCCGCCCTCACCTCCACCTTCTGGGGGCTGGTGTTCGCCATCCTCTTTAAGCTCCTGGACGGGTTCCTCTCCGCCCGCATGGAGGACAACGACAAGGCCGTGGACCTGCTGCTGCAGCGGCGGGAGCTGCTGAACGAGGAGCGGGAAGGGTGAGGCGGCGGCAGATCTTCATAGAGCTCACGTCCCTGCTGGACGTGATCCTCATCATGCTCTTCATCCTGCTCATCCAGGCCCGGACCACCACGGCCCAGGCCCTGGACGCCACCGCCCAGGCGGAGGGCGCCGTGGCCGAGATGGAGGCGGAGCTCGCTTCAGCCCGGAGCGATCGGGCCGCCCTGGCGGCGGAGGCCGACGGGCAGCGGGCCCGGGCCGACGCTGAATCCCGGCGGGCAGACGCCGAGACGGACCGGGCGGACGGCCTGCAGCGGCAGCTGTGGACGGAGAACATCGTCCTGGATAACTCCCTGGTGCTCACCGTCAGCGTGGACAAAGGGGGCGCTATTCGCCTGGAGACCGAGGGGGCGGGGGCCGTCGTCATCGACTACAGCTGGGACGACGACACCTACGCCTACAACCGCCTGCGGGGGCTGCTGCTGGACGCGCTCAAGAGGACGGCCCGGGAGGCGGCGTTCCTGGTGTTCCAGTACGACCGGGCCCGGGTCTACCACGCGGAATACGACATGATCGAGCGCATCGTTCAGGAGGTGAAAGGGGAGGCCCGGGAGCGGGACATCCCCCTGAGCGTCCTGGAGCTGGACATACACGAAGGATAGACCCATAAGGAGGTATACGGCTATGGAAGAGAACAAGCGTTCCCAACGGAATCGGCATACGGGCGGCAAGGTGACCGCGGGCGCGGTGATCCTGGCGCTGCTGCTGGCGGGCGGCCACTTCGGCCTGGGCATCGGCCGGGAGGGCGGCGGGCTCCTCACCGGCGAAGCGTTAGAGACGGCCAAGGAGACCGTCACCGAGACCGCCGAGCAGGTCCAGGAGAAGGCGGAGGAGACCGTGGAGACGATCCAGGAGAAGGTGGAGGAGGCCGCGGCGCCCCAGGACGACGGGGTGCTGACCGTCACCGTCAAGGAGGACAAGCTCCTCTACGAGGGGGCGGAAGTGACCCTCGCCCAGCTGGAGGAAAGCCTGCTGAAGGACTATAAGGGCGACGCCACCGCTGTGGAGCTCCGCGACGACCACGCCATCAAGGCCGCCTACGACGAGGTCACGGCCCTACTGCAGAAGCTGAACATCCCGTTCACGGCAGGGAAATAGAGGAATTATTATGCGACTTTTTCTCTTTGGACAAAGGAGAAAAAGTCGCCCAAAAAGAGAAACTTAAGAATGGATCACAGAATGTCTGCGATCCATTTTTGCATTCTTAAGCTTTTCTTTTTCCGCCGCTTTTGCTTTTCACTGAAAAGAAAAAGCGGCAAAAGCAAA
>CAMHDC010000043.1 GCA_946183765.1 uncultured Clostridia bacterium
AATTCCCTGAGCACCACCCTCCTGTCCATGCTGACCCGGCCCATCTGCATCACACTGCTGGTGCTCATGATCGCTTCGATCGTCACCCCATACATCATGGACGCCCGCAAGCGGAAGAAGGCCGCTTCCGTCAAGGCGGAATAAAAGGATCTGATATTGAAAAACGAAAAGCCCTGATGTCCAGGGCTTTTTTGCTTGCTCACATCTTCGTCTTCGGCCGGGCCAGCAGGGCGAAGAGATACCCGAAGAGGATCGCCGCGGCGATGCCCCCGGCCGTGGCGGTGACGCCGCCGGTGAAGGCCCCCAGGAGGCCCTGCTCGCCGACGGCCTTCTTCGCGCCCTGACTGAGGGCGTAGCCGAAGCCGGTCAACGGCACCGTGGCTCCGGCCCCGGCCCAGTCCACGAGGGGCCCGTAGAGGCCCAGGGCCCCCAGGATCACCCCGGCGGTCACGTAGATCACCAGGATGCGGGCGGTGGTGAGCCTCGTCAGCGACAGGCCCAGCTGCCCCAGGGCGCACAGCAGTCCGCCCACCAAAAACACTTTACCGTATAAAAGCCAATCCATTTTTATTCCTCATATACCAGAGATATAGCGTGGGCGATGCCCGGGATGCTCTCCCCCTGACAGGCGGACAGGGGGCTCATGAGCGCGCCCGTGGACAGAAACAGCACCCGCCGCACCGCGCCCCGCTCGATTTGGGGCAGCACGTAGCTCGCCAGCAGCACGGCGCTGCACCCGCAGCCGGACCCGCCGCAGTGATACCCCTGCTGGGGGCTGTAGATCATGCTGCCGCAGTCCATGTGCCGGTCCTCCAAATCCAGGTCCGCCTCCGCCGCCAGCTCCCGCAGCATCCGGCTCCCGAAGTCACCCAGATCCCCCGTGACGATCCAGTCAAAATCCATCTCCTTCATCCCCCGATCCTCCAAATGCCGCCCAATGGTGTCACAGGCGGCAGGGGCCATGGCTGCGCCCATGTTGTTGGCGTCGGTGATCCCAAGATCCCGGACCCGGCCCAGGGTGGCGGCCTCCAGGCGCACGTGGCGAAAGCCCGTGTGGGGCAGGGGAGAGGCCCCCAGGAGCACGGCTCCGGCGCCGGTGACGGTCCGCTGGGCGTGGGGCGGGGCGGTGGTGCCCATCTCCAGGGGGAAGCGGTACTGGCGCTCGGCGGTGGAGAAGTGGGAGCAGGCGGCGCAGAGGGCCCTGTCCCGGTAGCCCCCGTCCACCAACGTGGCGCCCAGCAGCAGCGCTTCCGTCATGGTGGAGCAGGCCCCGTACAGGCCCAGGTAGGGGATAGCCAGCTCCCGGGCGGCGTAGCTGGCGGTGACGATCTGGTTCAGCAGGTCCCCGGCCAGCAGGCACCCCGCCTCCTCCATGGGCAGGCCTACCCGGGTCATGGCCCGGCAGAGGGCCTTCAGGAGCATCTTTCGCTCCCCCTGCTCGAAGGTCTTCTCTCCCAGCCGATCGTCCTCCATGATCTCGTCGAACACGTGACCGTAGGGCCCCTTCTCCTCGGCCTTGCCCGCCACGCTGGCGGCGGAGAGCACGTAGGGCCGGTTCTCAAAGAGCAGCGTGGCGCTGCCTGCCTGTTTCATCTTTTCTGTCCTTTCGTTTTTCCCTTACTCTGCCCGGAAGGGAAAAAACTATGCGGCGCAGCCGAAACCCTGCTGACGCGCCCGGCGCCCCGATCCCGCAAGCCACGGAGCAAATCGCCGCCGTTAGGCTGGCATAAGGAACGGGGGACCGCTTTTGCAGGCGATCCCCCGTTTTTTGTTAAGATATCTTATTCGTACAGGATCAGCGTGATCAGCTCCAGGGGCTCGTCCCCCAGGCAGAGGATGCCGTGCCCCTGGCCGGGCGGGCAGAAGGTCACGTCTCCGGCCTCCACCACGGCGGTGGTCTCGTTGTTGTCGTTGTACTCGCCCCTGCCGTTGAGGACGTAGTAGATCTCCCCGTCGCCCACGTGCACGTGGTACCCGATGCCGCTGCCGGGGTGGACGGTGGTGTGGGCGAAGGCCCGGCCCTTGCCGAAGAGCTCTTCGGGGGCGTTGATCAGGTTCCGTACGGTGAGCTGCCCCGGGGCGCCGAACTTGTGCCAGGGCTTATCGATGACGCGTTCGCTGCTTCTGCGGATCATGCTGTGCTCTCTCCTTTTTCTGTCGTTCAACGACAGTATGGCACCGGGCGCGGCTTCTGTCAATGAAGGCTTATTTCTTTTGCCGCTTTTTCTCTTTTGTAAAGAGAAAAAGCGGCGGAAAAAGAGAAACACAAGAATAGTAATGGGAAGTACAGCGAAAGCCATACTTCCCATTTGCGTTTCTTTTGGGTACCTTTTCTTTACAAAGAAAAGGTACGAAAGCTTCCATTCCTTCCTCTAATTGTCCGCCCGGTCGTAGCCGTCCTTCATCTCCTCGCTGGCGATGAGGGTCAGGGCGTTGAGGACCTTCTGGGTCTCCTCCCGGGCCATTTTGCAGAGGGCGTCGTTGGCCTCGGCGGTCAGGGAGAAATCGCCGGAATCGGCCATCTTTCTATCGTACTCCCGCACGATCTGCCGGCCCCGGGTCATGACCGCGCTCTGATACCGGTCCAGGGGCTGGACGGTCCGGGCGAAGTGGGGATCGGCGAGGGTGGCCAGGAGGCGGCTCGACCAGTAGAAGTTCTCCGTGGACACGTCCGTGGTGACGGCGGACAGGTAGGCGGGCATCTTGGGCACGTTGGGATACACGGGGAGCAGGGCGTCGAAGGTGGTGGGACCGAAGCAGATCCATTCGAGACCCTTGATCCCGTCCGGGACACCGCTGCGGATCTGGCAGACGCTGGCCACGCCGGTGCGGTTGATGCCGATGGACCGGTACATGCCCCGCTTGCCCGTGTCCCGATGGATGTAGGGATCGTAGTCCGTGCCCTGAAAGTGGCTGGACAGCAGGTACTTCACGTCCTCCACGGTCACCTTCCGATCCGGCACCAGGCCCCAGGGGATATCGTCGCTCTCGGGGCCGAATTCGGCGTCGGGGCCGTCCCAGCGATGGGAGAAGGGGCAGAGGTGCCGGCCCATGAACCAGGCCCGGGGCGTGTTGTAGATGTGGTCCTGATCCGAATGGGAGCCGAACACGTTTCGGGGGTTGAAGCGGCCGTCCTGGTTGCAGTCCAGCCGGTTCTCCGCGATGAATTCCCTCAGGTCCGCCGAGCACAGGTGGGCCTTCTGCGCCCCGAAGGCGTCGTTAAGGTCGAACTCGTCCATGCCGAACTGGTTGGGGGCGATGACGCACACGTCGTCGGGCACCCGCCGGGCCAGCCAGTGGTGGCCGCCCACGGTCTCCATCCACCAGACCTCGTTCTCGTCGTTGAAGGCGATGCCGTTGGACTCGTAGGTGCCGTACTCCTCCAGGAGCCTGCCGAGGCGCAGCACCCCCTCCCGGGCCGTGCGGATATAGGGCAGCACCAGCACGACGATGTCCTCCTCGCCGATGCCGCCGGGCGCGTCCTTCTCGCCCCGCTTTTTGGCCTTTCGATACACCACCAGCGGGTCCGCGGACAGGACCCGGGGGTTCGACGTGATGGTCTCCGTGGCGGTCATGCCCACGTCGGCGGCGTTGATGCCCGTGGCCGCCCAGATGCCGTGGGTGCGGTCCACGCTGGGGCAGGCGGTGTAGCGAAGGGGCGTTTCAGGCAGGGGCACCTCCACGTGGGAGATGACGCTCTTGTACTTCCGGGGTTGGTCCTTGGGTTCCACGACCACCAGCTTCTTCACGTCGAAGTGACCGTCGTCGGTCCGGGAGATCATGGTGGAGTTGTCGTTGCTGGCGCGTTTGCCGACCAGGATGGTGGTGCAGGGCATGGCAGTTTTCTCCTTTTTCAATGGGTTTACACCAGTATACGCCTGTTTTTCCCCCTTTTCAACGATGGTTTTACAACTCCCGCCCGCCCGTTTTATTGACATCCCTGTCGTTTTCTTCTATGATAAGGACGTAAATTTATGGAGGCGCGGCAGTGGAGGAACAGGAGCGACAAACCCATAGGACCCGGTGGCTGTGGCTCCTGCTGGAAGGGCTGGCGCTCCTGGTCGCCCTGCCCGTCGGCGCCTTTTTCCTGCTGTATCGGGAGGTGCGCCCCGTGACGGCGTGGGAGCTCACCGGCAGCTGCCCCCCGGCCTCCGCCCTGATGCGGGACGGGCGCGAAGGGCGCTGGTGCTTCGACACCCAAAAGATCGACTGGCGAAAGACCGGCGACGCGGTGGTGCTGGCGGCGGGGTCCGCTGGCCCCCGGATCGCCCTCGTTCGCGTTCGGGACACCACGGCGCCCGCGGCCCGGGGCGTTTTCCGGGTGCTGGGGGTGGACGAGGAGACCGGCCCGGAGACCTTCATCGCGGACCTGCGGGACGCCCAGCTGGTGGGCGTGTCCTTCCAGCAGCCGCCCCGGTTCCACGAGGCGGGGGAATGGCCCGTCACGGTGCGCCTCGAGGACCTGTCGGGGAACGTGAGCTTTGTGGAAACCTCCTGCACCATCCTGGGCGCGGTGCCCCGGGTGGACATGGAGGCGGGGGAGGCCGTGCCGCCCCTGCGCGCTTTTTTGCCCAACGACACGGTGGAGGGCCAGTTCGTCACCGATCTGTCCGGGTTGGATACCCGCACCCCCGGGGTCCGCACCGTGGAGGTGGAGGCGGCGGGGCAGGTGTACGAGACCGCCCTGGTGATCGCCGACACCGCGGCCCCCCAGTGCGTCTTCGCTTCGACGGCCTACGCCCGGACGGGGCAGGCCCTGTCGCCGGAGAGCCTGGTGCTTTCGGCCCGGGACGCTTCGGCTCTGACCTACGCCTTCGATCCCCCGCCCGACTGGTCGCGGCAGGGGTACCAGGACGTGACCGTGGCGGTGACGGACGCCGGCGGGAACGAGACCAGGGGCGTGATCCCGGTCCTCGTGTCCGATCTGCAGCCCCTGATCTGGGAGGCCAGCCGCCGCTTCGTGGCGGGGATGACGGTCCACGATCGGCAGCGGGAGCTGGATCCCGCCTTCTCGGGCGAGGTGAAGACGGAGCGGTTCGTGCCCCGGACGCCGGGCTGCTACGACATCAACGCCACCGTGGACGAGGTGCCCTGCATCCAGCGGCTCTTCGTGGTGGACACCGTGGCCCCGGATCTGGCGTTCCCCAAAAAGCTCCTGGCCTATGTGGACCATCCCAAGTCCCCGGCGGCCCTGCTGGAAACGGCGAAGGACGAGACGGCTCTGACCCTCTCCTACGTGATCGAGCCGGACTGGACCCGTGAGGGGGAACAGACCGTGGCCATCGCGGGGGTGGACGCCGCGGGGAACCGGACCGAGATCGAGGGCACGGTGAAGATCGTCCGGGATACGGAGAAGCCCACGATCCTGGGCGTGGTGAACCGGTATGTGTACATCGGCGAGACGGTTTCCTACTTCGGGCAGGTCTCGGCCGCGGACAACGCCGACGATCCCGAGGACATCGTGCTCACGGTGGACAACAGCGCCGTGGACATCTACGCCCGGGGCAGCTATCCCGTGACCTATCGGGCCACGGACCGGGCGGGGAACACCGCCGAGAAGACGGTGTATCTCCATTTCATCAAGGCCTCCGTCACCGACGAGCAGCTGCAGGCCAAGGCGGACGAGGTGCTGGCGAAGATCGTGACGGACGACATGACCACGGCCCAAAAGGCCTACGCGATCTACCGGGACATCTACTACGGCTATATCTTCCGGGACTACTCCAACAAGCGGGACTGGAAGTACGAAGCATGGCGGGGGCTCACCACCCGGAAGGGGGACTGCTTCACCTACTGCGCGGTGGCCAAGGTGCTGCTGGAGAAGCTGGGGGCCAGGACCATGTTCGTGAACCGCTGGGGCCACTACTGGCTGCTGGTGGACCTGGGCTCGGGATGGTACCATTTCGACCCCATCAACCACGGGCCCCGGAGCAAGTACGAGATCTTCATGCTCACCATGGAGGAGATGCAGAGCATGTATCCCAGCTACTGGAAGAAGAACGACTGGGCCTTCCCGGCCACGCCGGAAACGCCCTTCGTCAGAGATTGGTAACGCTTTGGAGAGACGTATGAAAAAACGAAGCTGGTTCGCCCCTATATGCGCCCTGCTGCTCCTGGCCCTGCTCGTTTGGGGCCTCGGGCGGCTGGTGCGGCCCAAATACGCCTCGGGGATCACCCTGGAGGGGAGCATGGTGGAGAACTGGTACGCCCATCGGGAGGAGGGCCATCAGATCCTGTTCGTGGGCGACTGCGAGGTCTACGAGAGCTTTTCCCCCGTGACGTTGTTCAACGAGTTCGGGGCCACCAGCTACATCCGGGGCAGCGCCCAGCAGCTCATGTGGCAGAGCTACTACCTGCTTCGGGAGGCGCTGAAAACGGAGACGCCCCGGGCGGTGGTCCTGTCCGTCTGCTCCCTGCGGTACGCCGAGCCCCAGAGCGAAGCGTACAACCGCATGACGCTGGACGGCATGCGCCTTTCCCGGGAGAAGGTCGAGGCCGTCCGTGCCTCTATGCTGCCGGAGGAAAAGGAGCTCAGCTACTACATACCCCTGCTGCGGTATCACGATCGGATCTTCGAGCTCACGGCGGAGGACGCCCGGTACCTGTTCCGGGGGCCGGAGCTCACCTACAACGGCTACCTCATGCGCACGGAGGTCGTGCCCTACACCCGGCTGCCCAGCGCGCCGGTGCTGCAGGATCCGGCCTTCGGGGAGAAGCCGGCGGCGTATCTCGATCGGATCACAGCCCTGTGCCGGGAGAAGGGGATAGCGCTCATTTTGATCAAGAGCCCCTGCCTGTACCCGGCCTGGTACGGCGAATGGGACGATTGGCTCACGGACTACGCCGAAAAAAACGGCGTGGAGTATATCAACGCCATCCCCCGCATGGACGAGATGGGCATCGATCTTAAGACCGACACCTACGACGGGGGCATCCATCTGAACGTCTTCGGGGCGGAGAAGTACACCCGCTGGCTGGGTGCCCGCCTCAGGGAACGGGGGCTCATCGAGGATCAGCGGCTGGACCCGGTAGAGGCCGCCCGGTACGACGATCTTTCCCGGCGATACGAGCAGGAAAAACAGAGAAAGGGGTCGACGAACGGATGAACACACGCACACGGATAGGAGCCGCCCTCCTGGCGGCGCTGCTGCTGGCCCTCATGGGCTGCGGCGGCACGGCCCAGCCCGCCGAGAAGCCGGGCGTGGTCTATCTGGACCCCAACGCCCCGGCGGCCGCCCAAAGCACCGCCGCGCCCGCGCCTCAGGGGGAAAGCGCCCCGGTCGCCCAGGGGACGGAACTGCCGCCGCCGGAGCAGACGGAGACCGAGCCCGCCTTGGACCTGTATTTTGAGAGCCGGGGCGTGCGCATCGAGCCCATGATGGCGGCGGACCCGGTGCTCTCGGCCCTGGGCGAGCCCATAGGCACCTTCGAGGCCGACAGCTGCGCCTACATCGGCAAGGATATCTTCTACTACTACCCGGGCTTCGAGCTGACGGTGAACGAGGTGGAGGGGACGAACCGGATCACCGCCGTCGCGGTGGTGGACGACACGGTGATCACGCCCCAGGGCCTTCGGATCTACGACGAGGAGGAAAAACTCCTGTCCCTGCTGGGGGGCACGGAGGAGAACGGGGTCTACACCTACCACAGCGGACAGACGCTGCTGCTGATCCAGGTGAAGGCCGCCGGGGACGACGTCCGGCGCATCGCCACCATGGAGTATCGGGCTGCGGAGGACCGGTAAAGGTATCGATATGAAAAGCTTTTTATCCTATCTGAATGGGACGGCGGACCGGCTGCCCGACAAGACGGCCTTTTCCGACGGGGAAACGGGGCTCACCTTCGCTGAACTTCGCCGGGCGGCGACCAACGTGGGGGCCTGCCTCCGTCACAATGGTGCAAAGACCGAGCCCGTGGGCGTGCTTATGGAGCGGAGCGCCTTTGAGATCGCCGCCTTTTTGGGCGTTCTGGAGGCGGGCTGCTTCTACGTGCCCCTGGACGAGCAGATGCCCCGGGAGCGCCTCGATCGTATCGTGCGCACGGTGAACCCCCGGTTCATTCTCACCGATCAGAAGAATCTGACCGCGGCGGAGGGGCTGTGCCCGGCGGCGGAGCATCTGATCTACAGCC
>CAMHDC010000044.1 GCA_946183765.1 uncultured Clostridia bacterium
AGGGGAAGAGCAGGAACAGGCTCATTTGGGAATGATCATGCTCCGCCTGTTCCGCGTCATCCCGGGAGAAATAGGGCTTGTTATCCGCACCGAAGAAAAGAAAGGTCAGCTTTTCCATCTCTCCCTCCATTTCACCGTGCCGGTTCCTGTGATGGTCTGTTTTCCCACTCTGGGAATGAGAAAGCGGGAATTGAACGTGTAGTATTCCATGATGCTTACATTTCCGACGGCGGCGGTCTGCTCGTTCAGGTCAATGACCATGTTTCCCGCCGGGATGGTGGAAAAGGTCATCGTGTCCGTGCCGTCTCCGTAGCTCTGATTGCTGGCCTGGGAAGAAAGCGTCCGCTCAATCCGCATCAGCGGAGGAGCACTGCCGGTGACGATGAACTCATTCCCGCACGCCACGCTCTTTTCGTTGGGGCTGTAGAAGTAGGGGTCATATGCCGTGAAAACGACGTTCAGCCGGCTTTCCCACCACTGCCGGGTGGAAGGCTCCGGCAGGGTGGTACACAGCGCGTCGATCAGGTGTCCTTCCCGGTAGGGCAGGGCCAGCGGTTCGGGCTTGTCAGAGATGGCCCACTCGCTCACCGCGTCAAGTAGCCTCTGCCGGTGGTCCAGGTCTTCGTCCAGGATGGAAAAGGTGATCCCGATGGTCCGCAGACTGTCCTTGACGCGGACAAAATCCGCGCCCCCCAGGATCGGCCTTTCCCGTGTCAAAGGGCTGCGGATGATGGGGGAGACGCGGATGTCCTCAATCTTGACCGGAGCGACGGCTTCCAGGTCTATATTCCGAAACAGGATCATCTCCATCCGCTCCTTTCCATGGCCCGGTAGCTGTCCGCCTGCTCTTCGCTCAGGATGTCCGCCACCACGCGCCCGCGCCATATGATCTGCATATTGCCAAAGTTCGGAATGTTCGCGCCCACGGCCTGACCCATGGCGTTATAGTCAAACCCGCTGGGCTGCTGGTAGGAATACCGCCTTGCCAGGTCGGCTTCCGCCGCCGTCTGGATGCGCTCTCCCTGGTGAAGCAGGGCAAGATAGCCGTCATAAGGCACATAATCAAGGCCGTTGGCATGTTTATCAGGTGTCTTGATTCCTGCGGAGGACCAGCTCCCGGCAAACCCGCCGCCCAGGCCGAATCTCATGCCGTAATTGGCGGAACCGAGCTTTCCGATCAGCTCCAGAATGGCGTTGACTTCGGTCTCCACCTTGCTTTTGTTGTCGCCCAGGGCCTTCACGATGCCGTTGACGGTCTCTTCCACGCTCTTATAGGATTCATCTCCCAGGTTCAGCCCGGCCACGGCCTCGCGGGCGGTTTCAAGCAGGCTGTTATAGGTCTCGTCTACCGCCAACTTTTGGTTGGTCAGGCTGGTCGTAAACCCTTCGGACGCTTCTTTGACCTGCTTGTATTTTTCGTTTAGCTCCTTGATGCTCCCGCCGGTGGTCGCCAGGGCTTTCAGATAGTCGAAGCTTTCCTGTGATCCGTCCGCCAGGGAGGCCAAAAGGTCTTCGTTGACGCCCTTTTGTCTCGCCTGAGCCATGTACTCGTTATACTGCTTGATGTATTCAAGCTGGCTGTCCAGGGCTTGCGTCATGTTCTGGACGCTTGGGGCATCCACGCCTAACTTATTGATTTTATCAGTAAACTCTTGCCATCTTTTTTCGTAGTCCTTGGCGGCGGAATCAAGCTTCCCGCGCTCAATTTTAAGCTCTTCGACCTGCTGTTTGGCCTGCTCAACCGGGGTCATAAAGACCCATTCGCCATTCGGTTTCTTTTCGCCCAGCTTTTCAAAGCCCTTGATGACGTTCCCGACGCTCTGGGAGGTCTCGTTGAAGACCTTGTCCTGATAGTCGGACAGTTCCTTGATCGCGTCATGGGCGTCCTTGACGGCCTTTTCAACAGAGGAAAAGGCATCTGCGTCACCTTTGGCCGCTTTTTGTAGGGTACTCATGGAAGCGGCGGCGTCTTCCGTTTTATCGGAATATTCTTCCGTTTTTTTGGCGGCGCTGCCTACATTGTCTTCATAATATTTAAGCTCTTCTGCGCCTTCATCCAGTTTTGTTCTGAAATTATCGGCCGCGGCTTGAGCGTTACGCACCCCAGTTTCAAGCTGTGTAAGTGTATTCAGATCTTTGTCGCGATAGCCGAAAATGCCTGCGCCGCCGCTTTGATCTACGCGGTTTCTTCTTTCTACAATGCCCGGATGATCCGCTATAAAATTGTCTAAGGCCGCCTGCGCTTTTTTCAGAGCGACCTCATAGTCAACCATTTCTTTTTCTTTTACGGCGAAAGCTTTACGCTTATCAATTAAAGCTTCCGAGCGGGCAATTTCCATGGATGCTTCGTACCAGGCATCCTTATAATCCCGGACAGCGGTTATACCGCCCTTAACTTCGCCCGTATTGACATCGATGACGTCACTCAGGCCCGGAATCTTCTGTACCAGCTCCTGACAGGTCAACAGCCATTCCCGCTGTACCTGGTCAATCTCTTCTGTGCTCAGGCCCAGGGCGGCTAAACCGGCCTTTGCTTCCTCGCTCTGGTTGCCCATGGCAAGAAACTCCTGGGCAATGGTCTCGAAGAAGGCGTGCCCGCCTTCGGTATTGTTGAGGCCCGGCAGGCCTTGCACGAAATCGGCAAACAGTTTATCCCAGGCGTCCGCGTCGGTCGGGTCAATGGCGTTGACCCCTTCGGACATCTTTTTCAGCCATTCGGCGGTTTGTGTCGCGTCGGTCTGGGTCAGGGTAGTCAGGGCCTCCGGGTTTGTGCTCAGAGCGTCCAGGAACGTCTTCCATGCTTCGGCCCTGCTGGTGTCCGGGCTGTTGCCGGAAAGGGCTTCCGCCAGGTTCTCGACGTTGGTAGCGGCGTTTCCGTTGTTGAAGATGTTGGAAAGGCCGTCAACGCTGGTCAAAGCGCCGAATATCCCACGCCAGAGGGTCGGCGCTTTTATACTCAGCTTATTGGCTCCGGTGGCAATGCCGCCAAGCACCCCGCCCGGATCGCTGGTTGTGGCAAGGGCGGCGATAGCGTCCCCGGCCTTTTCGCCGTACACAACCATCAATTTTTTCCAGTTTTCGGAATAATCGCTTCCCAGCAGAGCGGCAGACTGAGCGGCAGCGGAAAGCCATTGTCCGGCAGCTCCTTTGTCTTCTCCGACCGCTTTCGTAACCATCGGCAGATTCCCGCCGATCGCTTTCAGCATTTCTTCCCACTTGGAAGCGTCTCCGCCAAGGTTCGTAGCAAGAGCATCGGCAACGCCTTGCAGGGTGGTGGGCACGTTTCCTTTGTCATCCAGGATGCCAAGCGCCCTTGCAAAAGCGCTCCACTTGGCCGAAGCCCCGTCTTTCAGCGCGTTTGCTCCGCCTGCGATTCCGGCAATCACGCTTCCGGGGTCATTGGTGGTAGCAAGAGCGGTAATGGCCGCCCCGGCATGATCGCCGTAAACGACAAGCAGCTTTTTCCAGTTCTGCGAATAGTCCCCGCCCAGGTCGTCGGCGGCTTCGGCTGCCTTCGTCAGCCAGCTTGCCGTGCTTTGCCCGTCGTTTCCTACCGCTGTAGTCACAGAGGGGAGGTTGTTCCCAATGGCCTGCAGCATGGTTTCCCATTTGGAAGCATCCCCTCCCAGGTTCTTTGCCAGGGCATCCGCAACGCCGCTTAGGTTGGTCGGGACGTTTCCTTTATCGTCCAGAAGACCAAGGGCCTTGGCAAACGCGGACCATTTTGCGGAGGTCCCGTCTTTTAACAGGTTGGCCCCGCCCGCAATACCGGAAAGGACCCCTCCCGCGTTTCCGCCACCGGCCAGGGCTGTGATCGCGTCCCCGGCCTTGTCTCCAAGGACGCCCAGCAGATTCGACCAGTAGGAGCTGTAATCCGTGGTCAGGTCATCCGCACCGGAAGCGACTTTTTCCAGAAATTCCTTGGTCTTGGCGCTGTCTCCCTGGGTGGCGGAAATCGCCAGCTCCGCGTTGTTCCCGATGGCTTGCAGAAGGTTTTCCCATTTCTCAGGATCGCCCCCCAATTCCTGGGCCAGATGGGAAGCCAGGTTGTCGATGGCCCCGGTCAGATCGCCCTGTTTTGCCAGCTTGAGCGCATCGTCCAGCCCGGAGATATTCCCGGACAGGCTTTGGATGAAGGAAACCAGGTTCCCGCTCTGGCTGTAGTTGATCACCTGGCCGGAGATGCTTTGCAGGGTGGAAATCAGCGTTTCCGCCTCTTCCGCCGTCTGCTGAATCTCCGCGATCTTGGTCGCCGTGTCGAGGTCGATCTTGGCGAAATCGTCCATCACCGTTGTCGGCCTGGGCTTGCTGACCTCTTCCAGGAAGTCAGCCAGCGCCCCGGTAGCCCCGGCAATGGTGTCATAGAAGGCCGTTCCGATGCTGGTCTTGATGCTCTCCAGGGCGGTCTGCACGCGCCGCTGGGCGTTGGCGTAGCCGTCCGCCGTCCGAGCAAAGTCGCCCTGCGCGTCCGCCGTGGCCTGCATCAGGTATTGATAGCGGAGCATCGTCTGTTCACCCTGGCTCATTTTGTCAAAAGCCTTGGTGATGCCCTGGGTCAGCGCGAAGGCCTCCAGGTTGGCGACGCTCATATTGATGCCGAGCTGCTTAAGCGGTTCCGTCTCCCCGGAAATGCCGCTTCTGATCTTGTTGAAGGCTGTTTCAAAGTCCAGGTTATAGAAAGAGGCCATGTCAGCGGCCAGCCCTGCCAGGTCCTCGCTCATGCTGACGATTTCCGGCCCGGTCAGCCCTGCGCTCTTCATCATCGCGCCCATCGTGGACGTGAAGCGCTTTGCCTGGGTCTCCGTCAGGCCGAAAGAAGACTGCGCCTTCTTGGCCCAGCGCTCAATTTCGGCGGCCCCTTCCCCGAAGGTCACGTCTACAACGTTCTGCACTTCGGCCAGGTCAGAGGCCGCATGCAGGCACTCTATGCCGAAGTCCAGCATTGCCTTTCCGGCTTTCAGCGCCCAGTCTTTGACCCGGTTGATGTCCAGGGCCTTTGTGAAGGCGCTCTGCATGTTGCCGGTGGCTTCCTGGACCGAATGATCCCATTCTTTCCCGGCCTTTTTAATCGCTTTGGTAATATCATCAACGGTCGCATATGCTTTTCTGCCGTCGGCGCTGATCTCAAATGTTACCTGTCCGTCAGGCATCCTTGTTTTCACCTCTCTTTGCCAGTGCCAGCAGGCTCGCCGTGGTCCGGCGCATACTGGTTTGGTAGCTCTGCTCCCGTTCCTGATCCGTCATCTTGAGGGCGTAAGTCGCCTTCGCCTGCGCCAGCCATTGCCTTTCCTCCGCGTTGACCTTCGTCGCCTTTGGCATGGGCCGGGCGCGGATGCCGAGGATTTCACTGTATCGGTTTCCTTCCGGCAGCCCGGCCAAAAGGGCGGAAAACTCAACCCAGTGGAGCCGGTCACGGTATAGGCTGATCCCGTATACCTGCATAAACGCCGCCCGGATCAGGTCCGCGTCCTGCTCAAAGTCGGTGATCTTCTTCTGCTCCACCTTTTTTTGCGCCTCCGGGAACAGCACATGCCGCAGGGCTGCAAGCACCTGTCCGGCGTTCCGGGGGGGCCGCTTCATCACGCATTTCAGGGCCACATACTCCCGGGCCTGCGGCATCAGGTCTTCCCGCGCCAGCGTGTCCATGAGCTTCAGCACATTGCGGAAGTCAAGGTCCATCCGGTAAAACCGTCCCCCCACGGTGACGCCCCGGGGGAGAGTATCTTGCAGCTTCATTTTCCCCGCTTCTGCGCCTGGATGATCTTCTTGCTCAGGCGCTTCACCAGGTATTGACCGCAGACGTTGATGGTATAGCTGGCGTTTTGATGGTAGAAGTCCAAAAGCCTTTTCGCCTGTTCTTCCCCGAAGATCGCCCCGGCAAAGTCCAGAGCGCAGGCCTTCTGTTCTTCTTCCGGGCTGTTTTCGTTCAGGTCAGACATCCGCTTCTGCGCCTGCGTCAGTCTCGCCATAACGTTATGGGGTTCAACATTCACTTTCAGTCTCAGCGATTCCCCGCCTTCTCTGAAAATAACGGTCTCCCGGATGCAGTTCAGACTGATCTGAAACATAAATTCCCTTCCTTTTCAAAAATGCCGGGGAGCAGTACGCCCCCCGGCTTTGGTTATGCGCTCACTCTCTTAAAAGTGATGATCGTTTGTTTGGTTACGGTGCCGTCATAGATGTTGATCCTCTCTACACACGACGTCGCGCTGCTGAAAGAGTCGGTAAAACTCACATGACCCGTATAGGTGTCAGCGTGTAGCATTGTAGCTGTCGGACGCCACGTTCCGGCGACCATCGCTGACGGGCTTCCCGGGATATTATACATCGCCGTTTCCGGGCTTGAACATTGCCTGTCGGCCGCGGCGTTCGCAAAGCCCCAGACGGTATCATAGACAGACTTGCGGAAGGTCACATCGATTGACGTAACACTGCTGGGCACATCAACACTATAACTGTTAATCTGTGGATCAAACGCCGGTTGAAGCGTTAGTCCCGACCCCAACGTGATCCCCGAAAGGGTCAGGCTCAAGGGGTTGCAGGCGTTACGGTGGGAATACCATTCACCCGCAGGGTGCAGGAGAAGGGCTCGTTGTCGGTGCTGCTGCCGCCGAAGTCCACGATGTCGGTAATGGTGCAGTTGGCCACGATGGTTTGCACCAGCGTTTCGGCGGCGTTGTAGATTTCCACCTTCATGCTGGATTTGCGGTCATTGCCCAGGGCGTAACGCTTGCTGACGATATAGTCCTGCGCCTCGTCGCCGATGATCCGGCGGCCGGAGACGGCATACTCAGGGGCAATACCGGTGACCTCATTGTCGGCGCCCCCATTGCCGCACATGAAGAAATACTGCTGGTTCTGCTCGTTGACAGAGGGCTCGATGCTCTCGATGCCCTTGCACAGGGGCTTATAGGTCCACGCGTTGCTGGCGTAGGCGGTGCCGATGTAGAATTTTTCTTTCCATACGGGATTCAGTTCCACATTGGCCGGAGTGTTGTTATCAGGCATGGTTTATTCTCCTCTCCAATACAGTTTGACTGACAGCGATCCCGCCATCAGCCAGGAATTATCGCTTTCTCTGCCGATGACCTGCGGCATGGTGTCCACGGTGATGTCCGTGATCGACCATCCCTCCCCGGAAGGGTAGGTTTTCCGCATGGCCAGGTCATAGAAAAGCCGGTTCAGGTTGTTGGATAGTACGTCCAGTTTCTTGTGCTTGCCGTTGATCGTCAGGTCCAGCGGGAGATCAAGGCTCTTGTCCATGTATCTTTCATACGGGGAGGACGGGCCGACCTCACAGGTGATCCCGTTCCCGGACGGCAGAGCGCCCCGGGTGACCTTGGCGAACGGAAGCGATAGGTTCATCATTTCAATCACGGCCAGCACCGCTTCGTCAATCGCGTTCATAAGTGCTCTCTAAGCCCCCTTTGCGCTCTGCCTGTCCACTTGCGAAGGTGGTGTTTCTTCGCCACCTCGCACCATTTCCAGCTTGCCTGCGGGTTTTTGTCCTTATGCGCCGTAATCAGCCAGTATTGCCGCCGGGCATAAGGCGTCCGCCAGATCAGCTTACCCTTTCCTTCGTCGGTCTGCATGTAGCTGCTGGCAATCAGGGTTCCGCTGTCCTCTTTACAGTAGCGGTTGCAATCGTCCAGGATTTCCCGGCTCAGATCGTAGACCCCTTCCGCCCAGGCCTTTTCTACCTTGGCCCGGACCTGGTGTCTGCTGATATTGATTCTCACAGGCATTATCTCAGCCCCACTTCCCAATGATGGAGGATGTTCCGCCCGTTCCTGTACTCTCCGCAGTTGACCACCGTATAGCGGACCTCGCGGATCGTCACATACATGTCACCGCCGATTTCGTGGGCGTCTCTCAGGAGCTTTCCCCAGTTCAGGGCCGGTTGGGATCGCTTTCCGTCCACAAACAGGCGGGAGGTAAGCTGTACCTCTGTATTCGTTGTCGTTTTCACGACATCTTGGGTCGGCTGCAGGCACACATGATCCACGGTGTACTCGTCATACACCTGGTTTTGGTAGTC
>CAMHDC010000045.1 GCA_946183765.1 uncultured Clostridia bacterium
TGACGCGGCGGAGCGTGGCGCGGGCGGCTTCCTCGCTGCCCGTCACCGTGCCCAGCATGATCTGTTGTACGTAGGTCTTCATTTGCGTATCCCCTGCAGGATGCGGTTCAGCTGCCGGATGCTCTCCTCGTCCGCACCGCTCTGCTTCAGCAGGCTCAGCATGGTCATGCGGCCCATCATCCGCTGCAGCGCCGGGTTGTCCTTCACGGCGTCGGCCACGTCGCCCCGTTCAGAGGCGCCCTTGGCCATCATGGCTTCCACGATGGGGCCGGCCTGGGGGTGCTGGCGGATCTCGCCTAGGGTGTCGTGGACGGAGAAGCAGGCGGGGTCCGGCTCGTCAGCGTCGAACCAGTTGGTGACGCTGGCGGCGGCCTTGTTGAAGATATAGCTTTCGTCCGGTTCTAAGACGTACCGGATCACCATGGCGTCGCTGCAGCCCTGGGCTTCCGCCCGGATCATATGTTCGCCCAGCAGGGGCACCCGGAAGGTGAAGACGGTATGACCGGCTTGGGTCCCCACCAGGGTATCGTCCACATAGAGCCGGACTTCACTCTGGTTGGAATAAACCTTGATCTCGGTCTCATGCTCCGCGCGGTTTTCGTACCGCTTGCCGCAAAGGTGGACGAAGGGCTCGGTTTTGTTCCAGGCGGCCTTATAGAGATAGAAGGCGTCCTTGCGCAGCGTCCGATCGAAGGTCACCAGGCCCTTCTGATTCTCCCCGTGCTTGCCGCCCTCGTCCCGGCCGTCGGCGGCGAAGTCGAACAGGTTCCACACGTGGGTGGCCCAAAGCCAGGGCCGCGCCTCGATCATGCGCAGCATATGCTCGTGGTAGAGGGCCTGATACTCCTCGGTGTAGTCTCCCTTCTCGGGACGGCTGCTGTGGAAGGCGGGATTGGCGTCCGCGCCGTATTCGGAGAAGCCCATGACCTTGTGGGGGTACTTCTCATGGAACTCGTCGAAGAACCGGTCCGTCTCGTCCATCTCGCCCAGATACCACCCGAAGTACAGGTTGTAGCTGTTCACGTCGGGAACGTCCAGGATGGGGCTGTCCGTTTCCAACATGAACACGTCGGCCATGGTGGTCTTCCGGGTGGGGTCCAGCCGATGGCACAGATCGTTGAGCGCCCGGTGATTCGCCAGCAGGTCCTCGTTCACGGCGCTGGCGGCGGTGATCTCGTTGGAAAGGCCCCAAACGGCGATGGAGGGGTGGTTATAGCACTGGGTGATCAGCTCCCGCATCTGGGAGAGGGTGTTCTCCCGGCCGTTCGTCATATGCATGGTGATGTAGGGGATCTCCGCCCAAACCACGATGCCGTTCTCGTCGCACAGGTCGTAGAAGGCCTGGGCGTGCTGATAGTGGGCGAGGCGCACGGTGTTGGCGCCGATCTCCCGGATGATCGCCATGTCGGCGGCGTGGTCCTCATAGGCGAGGGCGTTGCCCTTGCCCTTCTTGTCCTGGTGGCGGCTGACGCCCCGCAGGGGGTAGCTGTGGCCGTTCAGGAGGAAGCCCTTTTGCGGGTCGAAGTCGAAGATGCGGCAGCCGAAGCGGACGCTGACCTCATCCCCGGAAGGGAGTTTGGCCGACGCAGTGTAGAGATAGGGGTCGAATACCCCGTCCCACAGGCGGACGTTTTCGATGGTGAACACGGCGGTGTTCTCCACGGTCTTCGTCTCTCCGTTCACGGTGATGTCCACAGTCTCGGCATTATGCCAGGTCTCCACGGTGACGACGGCTCGTTTTTTACCAAGATCCACCACGGGCGTCACCTTGATCCCCGGTGTGCCGTCCTTTAAAAGCTCGAAATGCTCCCGGGGCACGGACACGATGTTCACGTCCCGATAGAGGCCGCCGTAAAAGGTGAAGTCCGCCTTCTGGGGGTAGACGCGGTCGCTGTCGCCGTTGTCCACGGAAATGGCCAGGGTGCCGGGATGGGGCAGCTCCACCCGGAAGGCGGAATAGCCGCCCTCGTGCCGGGCGAGCAGCGCCCCGTCCAGATAGACCTCGGCCGTGTGGTTGGCTCCGTTGATCTCCAGGAAGTTAGCTTCCCCGGACAGCTCCTCGGGCCGAATTTCCCGCACGTACCAGCACTGGCCCCGGTGGTAGTCGTTGCCTCCGTCCTGGCCGTCCAGGGCGTTCCAGGTGTGGGGCAGGGTCACCTCTTCCCCTTGTCGGGCGTAGGCCATGGCCGTCTCTACAGGAATGGCGGCCTTCAGAAACCGCCATCCCTTTGTCAGTGTAACGCTCTTACGCATGCGTGTCTTCCTTATTCAGCCGCGAGCTCAGCTTTGGCTTCGGCCTTCTTCTCGGCGATCCGCTTCTGGACCTCCACCATCTCGGCCTTGTCCAGCTTGCAGGGCTTCATTGCGATGAGCGTAATGATCCATCCTATGATCGGCAGAACATACATCAGCGCCAGGGTCATCCAGAACACGCTCGGCGTCAGCGGATCGGTGGGCTGCGGCACGGTGTTGGTATAACCGATCAGAGCTATACAGCCGGTAGCAAGGACGGCGCCGAAGGAGGAGATGATCTTGTCGATAAGGCTGTAGGTACCGCTGACTACAGCAGGAATATAGCGTCCGCTTCGGTCGAGCTCATAATCGATCACATCTGCCATGAACGAGGTGGCGGATGTGGTGACGCACATCTGCGTTCCACGGCAGAGGAAGGTGATGAGCACATACCCGATCATGGGCAGGCTTCCCATAGCGGCAATGGCCGCAGTGTTATTGCGGATTAGGACAAAGAAGAGGATCATGAGTACGGAGGTGCCGATGCAGGCCCAGGTCCAATCGACGATGGCCTTTTTGCTGCCGTGCTTGCCGGCATACCGGGCACCGAACACAGCGAAGATGATGGAGGGGAACATGCCGATGGCGGAGAGAATGGTGCCGAGACCCACATTCCCGATCACGATGCCGTAGAGCATGGTGGTGATGATAGCCTGTCCCGCCACCAGCTGGGCAATTTTATCACTGGCCTGAGCTGCGATGTAGCTCTGCAGAGGCTTGTTGTGGGACAGCACGTCAATCATATCCTTGAACTTCAGGTGCTCATGCTTGCCGATGCCCAAGAAGTTTTCCGGTTTATCAAAGGCGGAAACGCCGATGCAGGTGAGGAGAACGCCCAGACCGGACAATCCAACGACCATAAACACTGCCATGGACAGGTACGCCTGGTTGTATTCGCCGCCGGCGGCTTTCAGTATCACGTTGCTCAGCACGATGGACAAGGCCATAGGCACGACATAATTGAAGGCTGTCAGCCAAACGCCGATCTTCGGCCGCTGTTTGGGATCGTTCGACATGAGCGCCGGAATGGTCTGTCCCGTCATGTTCACCAGCGTATACCCGATGATGTAAACCACATAAGACAGGGCAAAGGTCGCCACGCCCAGCCCCTTGCTGGAGAACAGATGGAACATGCCCAGCAATCCGAAACTTTGGATCAACCAGCCCACGATCAGCAGGATACGGATCTTGCCGAAGCGGGTGTTCACCCTGTCGTACACGAAAGCCAGAAGGGAGTCGGTCACAGCATCCAGGATCCGGGTGCCCATGATGATGACGCCAATGATGGCAGTGGAGATGCCGAAGCCGATGCTGGCTGCGTAGCTCGCCTGCTGGATGAGGATATATACCGCCATGTTAGACAGTGCTGAGCACGCATACAGGATGATCTGCCAAAGCTTTGCCCGGCGATACTGGACGCCGTCGATAGGTTCGAGGACTTGGGGATTCTTTTTCATAGTGCTGCTCCTTGCTGTTTTTCGCGGGCTTGGACCTGCCGCCCGCCTTACGATCCCATTGTAGGCCGGCGCACGGAAGGCGTAAAGCCAATTATCCTGCAAAAATTACAATTTTTCAGGAAATTGGTTGAGAAATCGGGAGAACCGTGATAGGATCGTCTATATCGGCAGAAAAGAGGAAAGAAAGGCTCCTTTTCATGGATGTTCAAATGACCCGCGGGGAGCAGAATCTGCTCCTGTTCCAACGGCTGATCCCCAAAAATGAAAGAATTTACGTTTGGTGCTGTCGCCCGGACGGAACCGTCGTGGCGTCCTCCTGTCCGAAGACGGACCAGAAGGTTCTGGAGGAGACCTTCCGCCGGTTCGAAGGGGTGCGGCGGCTGGCGGAATACGCCAAAGCGTCGGACAGGAAGCCCCTGCTCGTCGGCTCTCCCGTCGGCATGCAGTGGGCGCTGAGCTATGAACCAGATCGCAGCGGCTCCCTCTACTTCATCGTAGGCCCCGTGTTCTACGGCACGCCTCGCCCGGAGCGCCTGCGCCGGGCGCTCCAGCCCTATGTGGACGATCGGGAGAGTGCCGGCTGGGCTGGGGCTCTGGTGGACATGGCGCCTCAGCTGCCCGTCATGACCTACGCCATCTTCATCCGCTACGTGCTGATGATCCACAACACCCTGACGGACCAGCAGCTGGGCCTGGACGCCCTGGAAGAGGACCGGCCGCGAAGCGAGCTCTCCGCCGCTCTGCCTGTGGGGGAGCGGGACCGGTCGGAGGTCTACGCCGCCGAGCAGGCCATGCTGGAGATGGTCCGCACGGGAAACATCAACTACCAGGCTGTGCTCCAGCGCAGCATTCGCCTGAGCCCCGGCGTGCCGGTCCAGGGCCAGGACCCCCTCCGGCAGATGAAGACCAGCATCATCGTGTTCACCACGTTGGTCTGCCGGGCGGCCATGGAGGGCGGCCTCTCTCCGGAGGTGGCCTACCCCCTGGGGGACTCCTACATCCAGTCCGCGGAGAACAGCCACGATTCCGGCGAACTCAACGCCCTGGCCAGCGCCATGTACCACGACTTCATCTACCGCGTCCACCACGTCCGCACCAACCCCACCTGCTCCCATGCGGTGCAGAAGGTGTGCGACTATATCGACATGAGCCTGGATCGGCCCATCCGCACGGCAGATCTGGCGGCCCTGGTGGGCTACACGGAATACTATCTGACGGAGAAATTCAAAAAGGAAATCGGCCAGTCCGTCTCCCAATACATCCGCGCCGCCAAGATCGCCCGGGCCAAGGTCCTTTTGACCTCCACGACCTTCTCCGTCCGCGACATCGCCGAACGGCTGGCCTTCAACACCCCCAATTATTTCATCCAGTCCTTCCGCGCCCTGGAAGGGCTCACCCCCGCCCAGTACCGCAAGCAGGTCCGGCGGGGATTCGAACGCCCGCAGGCGTGAACCGGGGCGGGCGAAGGCTGAAAGCCGCGCATGAGGGCTGCACCCCGGCGCAGGTCCGGTCCGCCGGGGAAACAGCAAACAATGGGCGCGAGTCATCTTGTAAACGGCGAACAAAACCGGTATAATCAAATATACCTATCTATTCATAAGCATCGGAGGGAATATGGACTATTCAAGTTTGCAGAACGGCAGCGACATCCGCGGGGTGGCCATGGAAGGGGTGCCCGGGCAGAACGTGAATCTGACGGAGCAGGCCTGCCGGGACATCGGCCGGGGCTTTGCCCTGTGGCTGCGGCAACGCCTTGGAAAGGACGCGCTGCGGGTGGCCGTGGGCCGGGATTCCCGCCTGACGGGGCCGGATCTGTCCCGCTGGATCTGTGAAGCGATGGGGGCGGAGGGCGTGGCGGTGACGGACATGGGCATGGCTTCCACGCCCGCCATGTTCATGGCCACGGTCACGGAGGGCTTCCGCTTCGACGGGTCCGTGATGGTCACGGCCAGCCACCTGCCCTTCAACCGGAACGGGTATAAATTCTTCACCCAGGCGGGCGGCCTCGAAAAGCAGGACATCCGGGCCATCCTCGATCTGGCCTCGTCCGAGGAGCATACGGGACTCCCCGCCGCAGCCGTGGAAAAGGGCGGCTTCATGGCGGAATACGCGGACATCCTGTGCCGCAAGGTGCAGGAGGCCACCGGCCTTCAGCGGCCGCTGGAGGGCCTTCGAATCGTGGTGGACGCAGGCAACGGCGCCGGCGGATTCTATGCCGACCGGGTGCTGCAGCCCCTGGGCGCGGACACCGCCGGGTCCCGCTTCCTGGATCCCGACGGCACCTTCCCCAACCACATCCCCAATCCCGAGAACCAGGAAGCCATGGCGTCCATCCGGGCGGCGGTGCTGGAGAACCGGGCGGATTTGGGCATTATCTTCGACACGGACGTGGACCGGGCCGGAGCCGTGCTCTCGGACGGCAGTGAGCTCAACCGCAACCGCATCATCGCCATGATGGCGGCGATCCTGCTTCGGGAGCATCCCGGCACGACCATCGTCACCGATTCCATCACCTCCACGGGGCTCGCCTCGTTCATCGCGGCCCACGGGGGCGTCCATCATCGGTTCAAGCGGGGCTATCGAAACGTCATCAACGAGTCCATCCGTCTCAACGAGGCGGGGTGCGACAGCCAGCTGGCCATGGAGACCTCCGGCCACGGCGCACTCAAGGAAAACTATTTTCTGGACGACGGGGCGTATCTGGTGACGCGGCTGCTGATCGAGCTGGCCAGGGGACGCCGGAAGGGGTATACCCTTCCGTCCCTGATCGCGGATCTGCAGGAGCCGGCGGAGAGCTATGAGTTCCGCATGGACCTGAAGCTGCCGGATTTCAAGCCCTACGGCAACGGCATCCTCGAAGAGCTTCGGGCCTATGTCGCCGCTCAGCCCGGCTGGACCCTGGCGCCCAACAACTACGAGGGCGTGCGGGTCAATCTGAATAAGGATCACGGCAACGGCTGGTTCCTGCTGCGTATGAGCCTCCATGAACCGCTGATGCCGCTGAACATCGAATCCGACAGCGAAGGCGGCGCAAAGATCATCGCCCGGGAGCTGTTTCCCTTCCTCGCAGGGTTCGATAAGCTCGACACGGCCGCGCTGGCGCGCTTCGTCCGCTGACGGCCGATGCGCTCCCCTGAAGAATCGGCCAAGGACCCTCGGGCATGATCAGCTTTGAAGAATACAGAGACATAGTGTCGGAACTGATGGACGAGCTTCCGGATGAATTCTTCCGGGAGCTGTCCGGAGGCGTGGTCGCGTCGGAAGCGACGGTGATCCCCGACTATGCCCAAGGGAACGATCTCTTCACCCTGGGGAAGTATCAGATCTTTTCACGGGTGCGGCAGATCACCATGTACAAGGGTTCCTTCGATCGCGTGTATCCCCATGCGGATGCCGGCGAGGCGCGGGAGATCCTCCGCGGCGTGCTGCGGCATGAGATCCGGCACCATTTGGAATCCATGGGCGGCATCCACGACGATTCCTCCCTGGAGGCGGCGGACGAGCGGGAGAAGCGGACGTATCTGTCGAAGCATTCCCTGCCGTAGGGACCGACATATATCCATGCCGCATACGGCATAACGCAGACAAGGGCAGTCAGGAAGAAGGAGGGCCGAGATGGAGAATCAAAAGGAAGTGCAGCAGCAGCCGGTGGAAGTGGTGGTCATAGCCGATCAGGAGACCCTTCAGCGCAGCCAGCAGCAGGACGAGCTGCAGGACAAGCTGGATGAAAAGGTGGCCGACACCCTTCTCAACAGCGACATGGAGGTGGATACCTCCGACGCGGAATCGCCGGAGGAGGCGATCAACGAGGAGATCGTGCAGCAGACCATCGACGCCGAGGAGATGCAGGAGACGCTGGATACCCGCGTCCTCCGGGATTTCGACGAGGGGATCATCACCTTCGACAAGGGCGGCGTGATCCGCTACATCAATCCTTCGGCGTCGCTGATCCTGGGCCTGGAGGACAACGCGGTGGGGAAGCGTTACAGGGACGTGTTCGGCCGGGACAACGACGCCCTGCTGGAATTTTTGGTGAAGGCCACGGCGGAGAAGAACGCCTCCCAGCGAGGCGACATCCTGTTTCATCGGGAGGACGGCAGCAGCGTGC
Organism: uncultured Clostridia bacterium; assembly: GCA_946183765.1. Taxonomy (GTDB): domain Bacteria; phylum Bacillota; class Clostridia; order Christensenellales; family CAG-138; genus RUG472. The sequence goes on from CAMHDC010000045.1 coordinate 7,858, forward strand.
GCCTCAACACCAGCTGCATCTGCCTGGAGGACGACGAGGACGCCGGGGACCGGAGCTACGCTATCCATTTCGACGACATCACCGAAATCGACATCCTGCGCCGCAAGCGTCGGGAGAGTTCGGCGGTGTTCATCGGCACCATGACCGCCGTGTCCGTCTGGATCTACGCGGTCG
>CAMHDC010000046.1 GCA_946183765.1 uncultured Clostridia bacterium
ATTGGAGCATGTCCCCGTCGGGATCGTCGAAGGACGCTTCAAATTCGCTCATGTACCCTAAGAGCTCCTTCACGTTCTCAGAACGTACCTCATAGTTCTCCTTCTTATCCTCCTTAAGATAGGCTTCGTAGCCGATGCGCTTGAGCAGATCCGCCGCGAATACGGAGAAGGACTTTTGGCCGTATTCTTCAAAAGCGGTCTGCATGACCTCGGCGAAGGGGGCAAACTTGGCCCTGGTCCGAAGGGATAGGGTTTGGGGGTCCAGCACCACCGCAAACAGGGAAAGGTCACGCTGCTGGGCTTCCGCTCTGAGCTCGTCCAAAGCGACGGAACCGATGCCTCGCCGGGGTACGTTGATGATTCGGGTGAAGGCCACGTCGTCGTTGGGATTGCTGAGAAGCCGAAGGTAGGAAAGTACGTCCTTCACCTCGGACCGATCGAAGAAGGATACGCCGCCGTACACCTTGTAGGGGATGCTGTAGCTTTGGAGGATCATCTCGAGGATGCGGCTCTGGGCATGGGTCCGATACAGGATAGCGAAGCTGTCGTATCGGCTGCCCATGCGGCGACCGTTCAGGATGCGGTCACAGATGTACACCGCTTCCTCCCGTTCCGTCCGGCCTTCATAGACCGTGATGGGGAAGCCGTCCGTTTTCTCGGTCCACAGGCGCTTGCTTTTTCTGCCGTGGTTGTTTTCGATGACCCGGTTGGCCGCCTCCAGAATCTTGTCCGTGGAGCGATAGTTCTGCTCCAGCCGGACCACATGGGCCCCGGGGAAGTCCTTTTCAAATTCCAAAATGTTGCGGATGTCCGCGCCGCGCCAGCCGTAGATACTCTGGTCGTCGTCACCTACCACGCACAGATTGCGGTGCTCCTTGGCCAGCAGACTCACGATGTGGTACTGAGCCATGTTGGTGTCCTGATACTCGTCCACCAGGATATAACGGAACTTGTCCCGATATTTCTGCAGGATGTCCGGTCGCTTCTCGAACAGCTCGATAGTTTTCAGCAGCAGATCGTCGAAATCGAGAGCGTTGGCCTCCTTCAGCCGCTTCTGATAGAGGGCGAAGGCGTCCGTCACCTGCTTGGGCTGATAGCTCTTTATCAGGTATTCCTGAGGCCGCAAAGAGTGGTTTTTCGCGTCGGAAAAGATGCCCGCCAGCATGCGCTTGGAGAACACCTTGTCGTTTAGATTCAGATCCTTGATGATATGGCCGATGAGGGACTGCTGGTCGTCCTCGTCATAGATACTGAAGCGCTTGTCGTATCCAAGGCCTTCGATCTCCATGGACAGCAGCCGCGCGCAGAAGCCGTGGAAGGTGAACAGCCAAACGCCGCTTTCTTCCCCGGTCAGCTTCTGCACCCGCTCCTTCATCTCCTTGGCGGCCTTGTTGGTGAAGGTCAGCGCCAGGATATGGTAGGGAGCCACGCCCTTCTCCGCGATGAGATATGCGATGCGCGTGGTCAAAACCCGGGTCTTGCCGCTGCCGGCGCCGGCCAAAACCAGCAGAGGGCCTTCGGTACAGGTGACAGCTTCCCGTTGGGGCGGATTCAGTTTCGTCAAATCTATTTCCATACAGTACCCTACTATTCCTCTTCCTTCAGCTTGTCGTAGATGATGTCGTACAATTCTGCGCTGCGCTGCTGCCAGTTTTTCCGAAGGGCCAGGGATTCTTCCAGGGAAGCAACGGTGAGGTCGATCTCCAGCAGCACCCGTTCGCCCTCCAGAGCCTTGAGCCGTACCAGCATGCCGCCGTCGGGCAGAGGTTCGTCGGAGGAGACCAGCTCCCGCTCCTGCCGGAATTGCGGGGCGAAGCGCTTAAGATACTCTTCGATGCTCGTGCGCAGGGAATAGGTGAGGCCCCGTTCGAACATGCCGAGGGTCATCTTGCCCTGCTCCGTCAGATAGGCGCAGGCGCCGAAGGGGCGGCGCTCATAGACGATATCTCCGTTTTGCTCCAGATCGCCCACCACGTCATGGAAGGAGAACCAGTTCATACCGGTGCATTCAAAGGCGCATTGATAGAACTGCTGCTCTGTCAGCTCCGCTTTAGCGGCGCTCAAGATATACAGCAGCTGCACCTTTTCTTTCGGAAGGCCATCGAGAAAATTCGGCATACCCGTCCTTACCCCCTATTCTTTGATACTATATCAAAAAAGAGAAGGTTTGACAATAGAGTCAAAGGATGAAATGTTGAAAAAATAACGAAATACCGAGCGATTCGTAAATGTATTTATTGTGTTATATAGGTGGCTGGCAGAGCATAGGGGATTCGAATTCGCGCCTGCGGGCTTGGTCGGGGTGCGGCTCTGAAGCCCCACTGGGGCTTCATTCACTACCGCACCCGTTCGAATCCCCCTTATTTCATTTAATCAAAAAGGACACCCAACAGGGTGTCCTTTTTGATTGGTGGAGCATAGGGGATTCGAACCCCTGACCTCAACATTGCGAACGTTGCGCGCTACCAACTGTGCTAATGCCCCTCGAATGAACGCATTAAGTATTATACACATCCGAGAGAAAAAAGCAAGAACTTTTTCAGAGAAAAAACAAGTGCTTAGTTCGCGAAGTACCGGCTGTCCTTCTGGAGCACGTCGTGAGCGCCGCCTTCCACCATGGAAGCGGGGGAGACCAGGGTCAGACGGGCCTTTTCGCGCAGCTCGGGGATGGTGGTAGCGCCGCAGTTGCACATGGTGGACCGAACCTTATGGAGGGTGGTCTCCACATTGTTGTGCAAAGGACCGGCGTAGGGCACGTAGGAGTCCACGCCCTCCTCGAAGGTCAGCTTCTTTTCGCCGCCGCTGTCGTACCGCTGCCAGTTGCGGGCCCGGGCGCTGCCCTCGCCCCAATACTCCTTCATGTAGCTGCCGTTGATGAGCACCTTGTTGGTGGGGCTCTCGTCGAACCGGGCGAAGTACCGGCCCAGCATGCAGAAGTCCGCGCCCATGGCGAGGGCCAGCGTGACGTGATAATCCTGGACGATGCCGCCGTCGGAGCACACCGGCACATAGATGCCGGTCTTCTTCAGATACTCGTCCCGGGCGGCGGTTACATCCTGTACGGCGGTGGCCTGTCCGCGGCCGATACCTTTAGTCTCACGGGTGATGCAGATGCTGCCGCCGCCGATGCCCACCTTCACGAAATCTGCGCCTGCGTCAGCCAGGAAGCGGAACCCGTCGCCGTCCACCACGTTGCCTGCGCCGATCTTCACGGAGTCGCCGTAGTTCCGGCGGACGAAGTCGATGGTCCGCTGCTGCCATTCGGTGAAGCCTTCGGAGGAGTCGATGCAGAGAATGTCCGCTCCGGCCTCGATGAGGGCGGGGATGCGTTGCTCGTAGTCACGGGTGTTGACGCCTGCGCCTACCACGTACCGCTTGTGATCATCCAGCAGCTCAAGGGGGTTGTCCTTGTGGGCGTCGTAGTCCTTGCGGAATACGAAGGCGGACATGTTGCCGTCGCGGGTGATGATGGGCAGGGTGTTCAGCTTGTGCTCCCAGATGATGTCGTTGGCTTCCTTGAGGCTCACGCCCTCATAGGCGTAGACAAGGGAGGAGAAGGGGGTCATAAACTCCCGGACGGGGGTATCCAAACTCATGCGGCTCACCCGATAATCCCGGCTGGTGACCATGCCTACCAGCTTTCCGTCGGGTGTGCCGTCTTCGGTGACGGCGATGGTGGAGTGGCCCGTGCGCTCCTTGAGGGAGATCACGTCGCCCAGGGTGGAATCGGGGGTCACGTTGGAATCGCTGCGGACGAAGCCGGACTTGCACTTCTTCACCGCCCGGACCATGGCCGCCTGGCTTTCGATGCTCTGAGACACGAAGATGAAGGACACGCCGCCTTCCCGGGCCAGAGCCGCCGCCAGTTTCTCACCGGATACGGACTGCATCACGGCGGACACCAGGGGGATGTTCATGGTCAGCGCCGGAGCCTCGCCCGCCTTGAACTTGCAGAGCGGCGTCACGAGGGACACGTTCTGCGGGGTGCAGGCGGAGGAGGAATACCCGGGGACCAGCAGGTATTCGGAGAAGGTGTGGGACGGTTCACTGAAATAATATGCCATGATGCCCTCCTCAAAATGATTTGACTAAGTATACCCAAAATACACGAAAAAGGCAACCATTCTTTGCAAGATTATTTTCGGCAAATCGTTTTCCCGGGCCCGATCATCAGTGAGAGGATACCGATGAACGCGGCGGAGAGGGCGGAGGAGAGGGCCAGGGCGCTGAGAGAAAGGCTCCGCGTGAGCACCTCCTGACGGCTGGCGAAGGCGGCGGACACGGCGGGGAAGAGAGGGAACAGCAGGTAGCATATCAGACCCACCAAAGCGCCGTATAGCATTTTCTTCAGCAGATAGGGAAAGAGCTGCAAATCAGGGAAGCAGCATAAAGTTTGCAATGCCAGGGAGAGACCTCCGAAGGCAGCGGTTCCGATCAGAAGGCTCGCTTGTAAACGCAAGGGCATGGCAAGCGCCGCAATGGCCGATGTACCGGCACTGACCTCCATGAAACCGGCCAGCGCGGCGGAAGCTGTTTCGCCGGGCAAGATCGGCCGTGTCACGGAAAGCAGGGTGCAGACGAACAGGATGCAACCGCCGATGCGCAGCATATCCAGCATGCTCTCCTCGATAACGGCAGCGACTGCATCCGCGAAAGGGACGGCCGGCGCCGGTACGGCTTCGCCGGAGTGATCCAAGGTATCGCGATGGAAAAGAATAGGGAAAGAAAGGAGAACGGCGCATCCGTAAATGGAAATGGCCATGGGCTGGAACAGGGCCTTGTTTTTCAAAAGTTCCGATGCTATGATGGAGAGCAGAAACACCGGGCTGACGCAGTTGACGAGGGGCAGGAGTCGCGAGCCATTCCGGGCGGAAAGACTCCCCTCTTCCATCAGAGCGCACAGGAGCTTGGCCCCGTTTGGGGCACCGGATGCCAACGAAAAGCCTATGACGGCGGCCAACCGACCCTTGGGGTGACGGGCGGTGAGACGGAGCAGCCCCAGCTTTTGCGCCAGTTTCAGACAGATGAAGCTGGGCAGGAGGGATGGGAACACGCTGCTCCACCACAGGGACAGGCCCTGCTTGGCGCCGGAAAGAGCCGCTGCGGGAGAGAGCAGCAAGGCGATCAGCAGCAGGATCGGTGCGACGGGCAACAGTCGTTTCATGATTCATTGTATGGATGAAGGAGCGTAAGGATTCGTGATAAACGGAAAGAAAGTGGGCCTTTGCCTGGGCTCCGGCGGTGCAAGGGGCCTCGCTCATGTGGGCGTGCTCCAGGTACTGGAGGAAAACGGCATCGTACCCGATGTCATCTCCGGCTGCAGCGCCGGGGCCATCTTCGGCGCTATATATGCCGCGGGGACCAATCTGTATCTGCTGGAAAAGTATCTGGGCACGGTGGACGCCAAGACCATCATCGACTTGGGCATCCCCATTCAGGGCGGGTTTTTGAGCGGCGACAAGATCGAGGAGGTGGTCATGACGCTGACCCATGATCTGTCCTTCGGTGAGACCAGGATCCCCTTCCTGTGCATCGCCACCGACCTTGTCTCCGGCGAAATGAAAGTATTCCAGGAGGGAAAACTCCATAAGGCCGTACGGGCCAGCATGTCGGTGCCCGGCGTGTTCACGCCGGTCCTGATCGACGACCATTACTATGTGGACGGAGGCGTCGTCGAGGAGCTGCCGGTGGACGTGCTGCGGGCGCAGGGCGCAGACGTGGTCATCACCTCCGATCTTGGCATCAAGCGAAACTTCTTCGATCCGGAGCATCCTTCGCCCGTGGACATTCTGCGCCGGTCCACCGACATCATGCAGGCCAAACTGACCCGCCAGCAGGCGGACAAGGGGGACGTGATCATCCGCCCCGATGCCTCCTTCATGGGGCTGTTGAAGATCAACGGCTATGAAGAGAGCGTTTCGGCCGGCCGTTTGAAAGCTACGGAAGCCCTGCCCCATATCCGGGAGCTGCTGGGCATGGATATGCCAGCGTCGGCACAAGAAAAGGACCTCCCTGCAGGAGGTCAAATGTAGGATCGTGTTCTAGACGAGTATGGCCGCTTCGCTGTCCCGGTGAAGCGGCTTTTTCAATGCGTAGGAGAGGATATCCGTGGAGAGGGCGTCCACCCGCAGGGATTCCCGAGCCACGTCGGTGCATTTGCTGATGTCGGAATTGCGCATGATCAGCGGCGTCCTGCTGATGCTGGCGATGGCGGAAAGGAGGGACCGGGCGTCGCGCTTGAGACCCAGTACTCTGAAATAAAGGTTGGCGTCGGAGGAAGCCATATCCTCCACCAGCTCCTCGCTCATATCCAGCAAAGCGCTCATGCCGATGCGCTTGACCCGGGCCATGGTGTACCGCTTGGTCTTCACCGCTTCGAAGAAACTTTCCGCATCCACAGCCGTCCTGGCCGCTTTCAGCAGATTTTGTTCGAATCCCTCCCGTACGTCGGGAAGCCGCTGCACGTCCTCAGGCTTCATGAGACGGAACTTATAGAGCATCATATCCCCCACGTCGTTGGCCGTCAGCGGGAACTGGGGATCGAACTGCATGGCCCCGGAAACGAACAAAGGCATGGTGGACAGCACCTGGGTGTTCCCCTCCCGAATGGCGGCGCGGATGGCGGTGGCGGAGGAGTATTCGCCGGTAAGATACTCGTCGTTGTACCCGCCGCCGATGCGCTCGATGGGCACCGGGCAGATCTCCGGCGCGTATTTGTGGATGGACCGAAGATACTCCATGGCCAGTATATTGTTGGGCTTGACCAGCTCCGAGAGAAGCTCCGGATCGGCTCCCATATCCTGCAGGGCTTCATACCGGGCGCGGGGGAAGCTTTCGCCCATCTTTAGGTGATACTGGAGGTAGGACCTGAATTCGGGGGGCTCCTCCGCCAGATAGTCGGCCAGCTGGCTGAGCTTGGCGATATCCCCCTGTTCCGCACCGAAGGCCAGGTCCGTCACAAGGCCCATAGCGTGCAGGAGACGTACGCCGCCCTCAGCGAACCGTTCCGCCGAGGCGTTGGCGAACACGGTGGGCAGCTCGATCACCAGATCGGCTCCCGCCTCCAGCGCCCACTGGGCACGGGTGAACTTGTCTGTGCAGGCTGGTTCACCCCGCTGGACGAAGTTGCCCGACATGATTACGACGCAGTAAGAAGCGCCGGTTTTCCGCTTTGCCTGTTCAAGATGATAGATATGCCCGTTGTGCAGGGGATTGTATTCTGCAATAACGCCTACGACACGCATGATTGGTACGCTCCTTCGCCGCTAAAAGAAATATACGGCTTTTTTCTAAAATAAGTATACCATTATTCTTTCGTTTATGGTAGAATCGAATAGAAATTTATTTTGGAGGGTTAAAACGACATGTCATCATTGATCGAAGGCATCAAAGCAAAAGCCAAAGCCAATAAGCAGCACATCCTGCTCCCCGAGGGTGAAGAGGAGCGCACCGTCCAGGCGGCCGCCATCATTCGGGAACAGGGCCTTGCAGATGTCACTCTGTTCGGCAAGCCCGAAAAAATCGCCGCCATCGCCGCCAAGTTCAATGCGAATATCGACGGCATCGATATCATCGATCCCGAGAATCACGAGCTGTATCCCGCCTATGTGGAGAAGTTCTACGAGATGCGCAAGGCTAAGGGCGTGACGCCTGAGAAGGCTGCCGTCACCATGAAGGATCCGCTGTTCTTCGCTGCCATGATGGTGAAGGACAAGAAAGCGGACGGTTTCGTCTCCGGCGCCATCAACACCACCGGCAACACCCTCCGTCCGGGTCTTCAGATCGTCAAGATGAAGCCCGGCATCAAGACCATCTCCAGCTTCTTTATCATGCAGGTGAAGGACAAGTCCTACGGGGAGGACGGCACCATCCTCTTCGGCGATTGCGCCATCAACATCAATCCCGATGCTGATCAGCTGGCCGAGATCGCCCTCTGCACCGCAGAGAGCGCCAAGGTCCTGCTGGACTTCAAGGAGCCCCGCGTAGCTATGCTGAGCTTCTCC
>CAMHDC010000047.1 GCA_946183765.1 uncultured Clostridia bacterium
TCCACGCTGGGAAAGCTCCCCATTTCGATGCTGTCCAGCACCCGGATCACGTTCTCAATGCCGTCGGCCGCCAGATACCTGTCGTTCATCAGAGCAGAACCCTCTCCGCCGGAGGAGGCCCACCCAAGGCCGATCATGCCGGACTCAGAGGTGATCTTCGGCGTCCCCTTGGGCTTGATGGCGTTGAGGAGCTTGAAATACACCTCACTGATGGCCACCACGTAGTCCACGCAGGGGACTTCGTCCTCGCTGTCCCCGTTTTTGACCCAGCTGAACTTAGCCGGGCAGGGGCTGATGAACACCGTCTTGATGTCCTCTTTCTTCAGCTCCGGATGCTTCTTCATGGCCTCTTCCTTGGCCATCCGGCCTGCGAGCTCGATGGGCGGCATCAGCGGCACGATATGGTCGATAAGGGACGGGAAGCGGATGGTGATGAGACGCACCACCACCGGGCATGCGGAGCTGATGGCCGGACGGGGGATATCCTTGCGCTTCATGTAGCGCCGGGTGTACTCCGTGATGATCTCCGCGCAGCGGGAAACCTCGAACACGTCGTTGAAACCCATGTCGAGAAGCCCTTGGAGCACGTAATCCACGTCCGTCACGTTGATGAACTGGCCGAAGAGCGAGGGCGCCGGAAGGGCGATCAGGTACTTGGAACGATCCAGATCCTCCAGGCTGTCGCAGATGGCCCGCTTGGCCTTGTAGGGGCAAACGCGGATGCATTCGCCGCAGTCGATGCACTGGATGGCGTTGATCACGGCATGTCCGTCACGGATACGGATGGCTTCCGTAGGGCAACGCCTCAAACAATGGGTGCAGCCCTTGCATTTATCCAGATCCAGTGAAACGGAGTGCCTGTAGTCCATGCTTTCCTCTTTCTTAGCGATTACCTGTTCTCAAATCCGAGTTCGATGGTCGTCCCCTGGCCCACAACACTGTCGATGCCGAAGGTATCGGAGTATCGTTTCATGTTGGGCAAGCCCATGCCGGCGCCGAATCCCAAGGCGCGGATGTTGTCCGGCGCAGTAGAGTATCCTTCCTGCATGGCCTGTTCCACATCCTTGATGCCGGGGCCGGTGTCCTTCAATACGATCCGAATGGTCTTGTCGTCCACATAGATATCGGCGTCGCCGCCGTTGGCGTGGATGACCATGTTGATCTCGCCCTCGTACATGGCGATGGAGACCCGCCGGATGGTTTCGGGAGAGCAGCCCAGCTGCCGAAGAAGGCGCTTCACCTTGACGGAGGCTTCTCCTGCGGAGGTGAAGTTCCCGCCGTCTACGTCGTAATGCACATGCAACGGTTCTGCGCTCATGGGATCACCTGTGCAGGCCCGCTTCGTACAGCCTCCCGCTCGCCTCATACATGGTGAGGGCGGTGGCCAAAACGGCGATATGGCTCAATTTCGCGAGCGCAACCACTTCCTCCGCAGGCTCCTTGCCCCGGACGAAAAGGATGCAGCTCATGTCCAGCATCAGTGCGGTACGCACGGCCTGGGGGTTGTTGAGTCCCGTGAGGAGGAGCGCCTGATCCTGCGCGTAGGCAAGGACGTCGCTCATCATGTCGCTGCTGAACGCGGAATCGATATCCTCGTCCAGCATCTCCTCTCCCGTATATACCTTTGCACCGACCAAGCGGGCGACTTCTTCTAATCTCATAGGAGTGTTACTCTGCGCGTACCTTATCGATGATGCCCTTCACATCGGCGGGGACCAGACGGCCGTACACCTGATCGTCGATCATCATGACCGGGGCAAGGCCGCAGCAACCCAGGCAGCGTGCCGCTTCCAGGGTGAACATGCCGTCGGGCGTGGTATGACCGGAGGTTACGCCCAGGAGCTTCACCAGCTCATCCAGGATATCCTGGGAGCCTTTCACGTAGCATGCGGTACCAAGGCATACACGGATAAGATGCTTTCCCTTGGGCTCCAGGCTGAACCAGGCATAGAAGGTGGAAACACCATAGACCTGTTCGAGGGAGCAGCCCAGCCCCTCGGCGATCATCGTCTGCACCTCTATGGGCAGATACCCATAGATATCCTGCGCTTGCTGCATCACGGGCATCAGTGCGCCGGGCTTACCCTTGTGATCCGCAATGACCTTTTCGAGCGCAGCTTTCTGCTCGGCCGTGCCAGTGAATGGGATCGTGGTTTTCGTACTAGTCATACACATCCTCCTTTTAGTATTGATTCGGACTTTCCTACAACAGAAACAACAGCCTTGTGTGAAAAGGCATACTGTTACGTTCGTATTCTACCACACATAATTTGTCTTGCCAATAGATTAGCATTTGCTAACTGACGTATTTGAATGGGAAATTCTACACGGATTTCAAAATAAAATATGAAAATGGACGGATTTGGGTCTTTAAAAATGTCAAAAGGTGGAGTATACTAATGTAGAACTATTATATGCAAGAGAGGATGGTTGTTTATGGCGAAACGCAAAAAGCTGATCATCACCCGCGAGGGCTATCTGTTTTTAGCAGCTGTCGGCGTGTTGCTTCTGGCGCTCATCATCATCGCCGTCGCCACGAAAGGATTCGGTGCATGCAATAAGGAAGCCCAAACGGAGACCAACATCCCCGCTGCTTCCGAATACCATCCCGCTCCGACGGCTACGCCCAAGCCCACGCCCGAAGAACAGGAACCCTCGAACGTAGAGACCCCTGCCCCCGATACGCCGGACCCGGGCGCGACCAGTTCGCCTGCCCCTACCGTTCCTCTTACTGACGATCCCAACGCCCTTACGGAGCCCACGGCCGAGATGATCGCCGGTGCAGCGGAAGGTAAGCTGACAAAGAGCGGTGTGAATATGCGGCAAGGCCCCAGCACCAACACCACCATCATTGCCACGGGCTTAAAGAGCGGCACCAAGCTGACCGTGTACGCTGAGGACGGCGAATTCTATTTCCTGCAGGTGGTCGAAACAAAGAAATACGGCTACATCGCTAAGAAATTTGTGAAGCTTCTCTCTGCCTTGGGCGAGACCTCAACCGGCAGCGACCAGCCGGAAGGGACCGTGCGCGGCACCATCTCCTCCAGTAACCTGGCTCTGCGTGAGGGGCCCGGCGTGACCAACAAATCCCTGGGGCAGTACTATGAAGGAAAGTTGGTCTACATCTACCATCAGGAAGGAGACTATTACTACGTGCTGGTGGCGGGGACCGACGTGAAGGGTTATATGTCCGCCCAGTTCATCAAGGTGGAGGAGGGCAAGACCGTGCCCAAGAAGGATTCCTGATTCGGCTTGTTCAAATGCAACAGACCCCCTTGCGTGCAAGGAGGTCTGTTTTTTACTCTTCCTCTTCCCCGTCCCGAGGTGCCGGAACGTTCTTCTCCGTAACGGGGCCTTCGAACAGGGGATGATCGTATCGGAGCCGCATCCGGTCCCACAGACCGTATTTCTCCGTGTTGGCTATGGCATGAATCATCTTCTCCTCCACGTCCGGAACGATAGTGGACAGATGCTTTATCAGCTCCTTCGCCTCCTCCCGCTTCGTATGCCCGGCCGCGGGGCAGTTAGCCTTCTGGACGGGCAGCGCTCGCTGACGGGCCACAGACAGGGCGTATTTTTCCGGCAGGAACACCAGCGGCCGAATGACGGTAACGTCGGATCGGGAAAGATAGGTCACCGGCGCGAAGGTGTTCACCCGTCCCTCGTACAACAGGCTCATGAAGAACGTCTCGATCACGTCCTCCCGGTTATGTCCCAAGGCCACCTTGTTGCATCCCCTATCCCTGGCGGCGTTGTTGAGGGCGCCCCGACGGAGTTTGGCGCATAGAGCGCAGGGGCTCTTTTCCTGGCGGATATTGAAGACCACGTCCCCGATATCGGTCTTTATCAGGGAATAGTCCATGCCGATGCGTTCTGCGAAGTCGACGACAGCAGACCAGTCCTGTTCGACGATGCCCAGATCCAGGCTGACAGCGCATACATCGAATTCAGTTCTGGAAAAGCGTTGATACAGCTTCAGAGCCTCCATCAACAGCAGGGAATCCTTGCCCCCTGAAACACCGATACACACTTTATCGCCGTTCTCGAACAGATGATACCGCTCGTCCGCCCGTCGAATGCTGCCCAATACCCGTTTCATATTGTTCGTCCTTCTTTTCGATTTTTAAAGTATACACGCTCAGAATCCGGCTGTAAAGGAAAACTGCAGGATGTTATCAATTTGTCAATTTTTCTCTTATCCCTGCATTTTTCTGCGAAGCATGGTATACTATGAAATCAAACGATGAGGAAAGGAGGCAGCGGCATGAAGGTGTTTATCGCCGCATCGCGAAAGCACGGACCGATCCTTATTTTATGCCTTCTGCTGGCTATTTTGGCCGCTTGCGCCGCCTTCCTGATCCGATGGCAGCGTTTGAAAGCAGCATCCGCTGCCTCCACGCCGGTCTCTGTTCAAGCTGTCCAGAAGAGGTCATACGTCTCGAAGTTCACGCAGACGCCTGTTCCCACCCTGCCTTCCCCGTATCTCTGCACCCCCGCCCCCACCGCCGTGCCTGCGGCTGAATCCTCGCCCGCTCCTACCCCTGCCGGATTGCTTGGCGGCAAATACGCCTGGCGGTTTTCGGCGGAGGAGGTACTGACCGATCACTCTTATTCCGACCCGTCCATCTCGATCTCCTGGGATGCGTATCGGGATGAAATCAATTACGATAGGCCGGTGACTTTCTATATAGCCGACGTGCTCGTCCAAAATGTATCTTCCCTTTCTACCGCCTTCGCCAACGGTCAATACACACAAGGCGGAGTCAGAGCCATGGAATCCATCGCGAAGAACAGCAACTGTATCGTGGCCATCTCCGGTGATTTTGCGCGCTGGCACGAGAACGGTCTCATCGTCCGGAACGGCGAAGTGTTTCGCAATCAGCGGTTCACCTCGGATCTGTGCGTGCTGTACGCGGACGGGTCCATGGAAACGTATGAACCCGGGACCATTTCCAATCAGGATATCCTGGATAAGGGGCCCTGGCAAAGCTGGCATTTCGGACCGGAGCTGCTGAATCACGAAGGACGTCCGAAAACCAGGTTCAACACAGCCGTGTGGGGCCGCAATCCCCGTTCCGTCATCGGTTACTATGAGCCGGGGCATTACTGCCTCGTTGTGGTGGACGGACGGCAGGGCAACTATTCCAGCGGTCTGAACATACAGGAACTGAGTGAACTGATGTGCGCGCTTGGCTGTGTTCGCGCCTACAATTTGGACGGCGGCGCCACCGCTCACATGACCTGGGGCAGCAAAGTCATCAACTCACCCAGCAAGGACCGCAAGGTCCATGACGTGATTTGCGTCTGCTTCCCCTCAAAAGGATAATAAATATCCGAAACAGTCTTTTATGGAGGCACATCCATGGTATTAGCCATTCTGATCCTTTCCGCCCTCTCCCTGATCGCCCTCGTGATCCTGATCATCCTGTCGCTGCAGCAGCAGACGGCTGATCGATATGAGGACATCCTGGACAAGCTCTCCGATCAGCGGCGAGAGCTGAACGATGCGGTCCATTCTGCCCTCGGCGGCTTCGGTCAGCTCATGGACAATGGGCAGCGCAGCTTTGCCCGGCAGCAAAACGACAACCAGCGAAGCTTCCAGCAAAGCGTGGAGCTCCGGCTTGACGCCTTTGAGAAGGCCAATATGGAACGATTGGGGTCCTTTGAAAAGACCAACTCGGAACGGCTGGACGGCATTCGCACCACCATGGAAAAACGCCTGTCCTCTCTGCAGGAAGACAACAATAAGCGTCTGGATCAGATGCAGCAGGTGGTGGACGAAAAGCTCCAATCCACCCTGGAGAACCGGATCAGCAAAAGCTTTGAGATGGTCAGCAAGCAGCTGGAGGCCGTCTATAAAGGATTGGGCGAAATGCAGCAGGTGGCGGCGGGCGTTTCCGATTTGAAGAAGGTTCTTTCCAATGTGAAGACCAGAGGCATTTTAGGCGAGATACAACTGGGCGCTATTTTGGAGGAGATCCTGTCTCCGGAGCAATACGATACCAACGTCGCCACTCGTCCCGGAAGCGATGACAGAGTGGAATACGCCATAAAGCTCCCCGGTTCCGGCGACGCTCCCGTATACCTACCCATCGACGCCAAGTTCCCCGGCGACACCTATGCCGCTCTGATGGACGCCTACGATGCAGGCGATTCCGGTGCTATCGCCGCCGCAGCAGCAGCTCTCACCACCCGACTCAAACAAGAGGCAAAGGATGTATCTTCCAAGTACATCGCACCCCCTGCCACCACGGACTTTGCCATCCTCTTCCTGCCCTTCGAAGGGCTCTATGCGGAGGCGGTGAACCGGGGCATGGTGGAGGAATTGCAGAAGCGTTACAAGGTGAACCTGGCCGGGCCCTCCACCATGGCGGCGCTTCTGAACAGCCTGCAGATGGGCTTTCGTACCCTGGCCATCGAAAAGCGATCCAGCGAAGTTTGGGAGATCCTGCGATCCGTTCGCACCGAGTTCGACAAGTTCGGCGACGTGCTGGAAGCCTCCCAGAAACATCTGCAGCAGGTGTCCGGCGATCTCGATCAGCTGGTGGGCGTGCGGACACGGCAGATACAAAACAAGCTCAAAAACGTGGAAAAACTGGAGGACGGCCAATAAGGCCGTCCTCTTTGGTCAGTCGCACAATCATGCCCAGGGCATCCTTATGGTGAACGATTCGCTCTTTTCGTCCATCTCATAGCGCTTTTCTTTGTGGGTTGGATCGTCCAGCCAGTCATAATCGTCAAGATAAGGGGAATAGTTCACACAGCGGATCTCATGGTTCTCCTCGTCGAACTGCATTAGACGCAGATAGCCGCCGCCGCCCTCCTTCCCCGCCGCCTGATAGTTCATCATGATCTCATAGACTGTGCGCTCCTTCACCCCGTCCCCGTCATCGTCGAAGGCGTCCTCCAGCGTGTAAAGCCCATACCGATGACCGCACAGGACCATATACACGTTGGGACACTTAGCCACCACCTGTTCCCGCAGCTGTTCGCCAGCTTCCGAAAGAGTGCCCTCCGTGGTAATGAAATCATGGAGGCACAGAATGCCTACCCGATCGGGGTGCTTTTGAAAGCTTTGCACCATGAACTGAACGGCTTTTTTATCGGGAGCATGGCTCATGTACACAAAGATATAGTTGCGCCCGCAGACGGTGACCAGATCGTAGTGGCCACGGTTGTTTTCAAAGCTCTCGCCATAACACGCCTGATGGCTGTACTGATTCTCGCCGAAGTATTTCCAATAGTTCGCATAACCGCCTTTGGCGGGATCCATATCATGGTTGCCGGCCAGGACGCCGTTGGGTATATCGTTCAGCAGATCCTGAGCCGCGCGGGCGACCTTCCAATTCTCCTCATTGTTGTTGATATGGACCAGGTCCCCCGTATGCACCACGTATACCAGCTTCATCGTCTCCGCCTTGTCCCGCAAAAAACGGGTCATGACCGGATAGATGTCGGGGATGCCGTTGGTCTGATAGTTGGCGTAATGCTGGGTGTCGGACAACCAGGCCACGGTCTCTATCCCTTCCGCCACCGCGTATCGCTCCGCGGCAGGCGTTGATGTGGGAACGGTTGTAGGCTCCGGCGTGGGGAGCTCCGTGGCTTCGGGAACGAACAAGTTTTCGTTTGACGGATATGGCCAGGGCGTGTCCTGGGTTGCTGCAGACGGCGCCGGGGATGCGGCGGTGATCTCGATGCGCACGCTCTCAGGCGTCACGGATGGCGAGTCCGCATCCTTTGATTCCCCCCAGCATCCCAAGAGGATCAGAAGAGACGTTATAAAGATGAGAGAACCTTTTTTCATGGAAACATGATACCACATGCACCTGGTTTTTCCAATCCTCGTTCACGGGATGTTAACAGAGAAAATGCGTTTGTGTTGCAGTTTGCACAAACTCACGCCGTATTTGTCCTCTATACTGAAGCCATCCCGAGAGGAAAGGAGGAATGCTCACCGCATACA
>CAMHDC010000048.1 GCA_946183765.1 uncultured Clostridia bacterium
GGCGGCCGGAACCAGGAACTGGCCCTCTCCGCGGGGGCGGGCATTGCGGGCCTGCCTGGCGCGGCAGTCTTCTCTGTGGGCAGCGACGGCACCGACGGCCCCACCGATGCGGCGGGCGGCTACTGTGACGGGGAGACCTGCGCAGAGCTGCTTGCTCAGGGCGTCGTCATCGACGATGTGCTCCAGAACAACGACGCTTACCACGCGCTCCAAAAAGTGGACGGCCTCATCATGACCGGCCCCACCGGCACAAACGTCAACGACGTGGCCGTGGCCCTTCTGCGGCGGTAACGCGGAATAAACGAATACAGGCAGCGAAGAATGTACCTCGCTGCCTGTTTTTCTTTACCGATGACTTGTTAGAGCTTTGCCGCCTTGAGCTGCTTTTCCCATTCCTTCACGATGCGGCGGTCGGCGAAATAGTCGATGCGCATGGCCTTCTCAACACGGGACAGTGTGGCGTTGGTGATTTCCTGAGCCTTGGAGGTGCCCGCCTGCAGGATATCGTATACGGTATCGAGATCGGCTTCCCACTTGGCTCGCTCCGCACGGATGGGGGAGAGGGTTTCCTCCAAGACCTGGATCAGGAACTTTTTGCAGGTTCCGTCGCCCAGACCGCCCCGCTGATAGTGCGCCTTCATCTCCTCCAGATTGGCGTACTGAGGCAGGAACTCCCTGAAATGATCGTCGGTGGAGAATGCGTCCAGATACGTGAAAACCACGTTCCCCTCGATGTGGCCCGGGTCCTCGATCCGGAGGTGCTGGGGGTCTGTGAACATTTTTCCGTTCACCTGCTTCTTCACGGTCTTAGTGTCGTCGGAAAGGTAAATGCAGTTGCCCAAGGACTTGCTCATCTTGGCCTTGCCGTCCACGCCGGGGAGCCTGCGTTGATTCTCGTTCTCGGGGATCATGGCCCGGGGCATGACCAGCGTTTCTCCATAGGTTCGGTTGAACTTCTCCACGATCTCCCGGGTCTGCTCGATCATGGGCAGCTGATCCTCGCCCACGGGCACCACTGTGGCGTCGAAGGCGGTGATGTCCGCCGCCTGGGACACGGGGTAGCAGAAGAATCCGGCGGGAAGCCCCTCGTCGGCAAAGCCCCGCATCTGCATCTCAGCCTTGACGGTGGGATTCCGGGACAGACGGGCCGTGGTCACCAGATTCATATAGTAGAAGGTCAGCGCGTGGAGAGCCGGCAGATGGGACTGGATGCAGATGGTGGACTTCTCCGGGTCCAGGCCGGAGGACAGGTAGTCCAGCGCCACGTTCACGATGTTCTCCCGGATCTTGCCGGGGTTATCCGCGTTGTCCGTCAGAGCCTGATCATCGGCGATGAGGATATTGATGGCGTCGAACTTGCCGGAGTTCTGCAGCTCCACCCGCCGCTTGAGGGAGCCCACATAGTGACCGAGATGCAGCCGTCCCGTGGGCCGGTCGCCGGTGAGAATGATTTGCTTCTGTTCCTTGTTTTCCATGGTTCAACCTTCCTTTGTCGTTTCGGTTTCGTTTATTACGTCTGCCGGGTGGAAGAAGCGGAACACCGCTTCCGCCGCCGGTCGGCTCATGCCCTTAACTTTGGCCAAATCGTCCACCGTAGCGCTCGCGATGGCGTCCCGGGTGATGAAGGCGTCGAACAGGGAGCGCTTTCGGGTGTCGCCGATGCCATCGATCCCATCCAGCACCGACAGGAGCGCGTTGCGTTGATGGAGCGAGCGGTGGTAGGAGATGGCGAACCGGTGCGCTTCGTCCCGGATCCGCTGCAGCAGATGCAGCACGGGGCTGCTTCTCGGCAGCACGATGGGGTCGTCGCTGTCCGGCGTGTAGATCAGCTCCTGGCTTTCCGCCAGGGCGATCACGTTCAGGTAGGGGAGCCCTGCTTCGTTCAGCACCTTCTCCGCTACGGCCAGCTGGGTCTTGCCGCCGTCGATGATGATGAGATCCGGCCATGGCGCGCCCTTCTTGAACCGCCGGGTCAGCACCTCCTCCATTGCGACGAGGTCGTCGCCCCCCGCCTCAGCCCGGATGCGGAAGCGCCGATAGGCGTCCTTGTCCGGCTTGCCGTCGGTGAACACCACCATGGACGAGACCGTGTCCGTGCCCATGATGTGGGAGTTATCGAAGCACTCCATGCGGGTGGGAAACTCGTCCAGGCCCAGAAGCCCGGCGAGCTGCACCGCAGCCCCCTCGTCCCGGTCCCAGGCCTTCTCCCGGAGGGCCTTCTCCTTCTCCAGGAGTTCTCGGCCGTTCTTTTCGGCCAGCTCCGTCAGCTTCTTCTTATCGCCACGCTGGGGCACAGCCAGCTTTATCCTTCGCCCGGCGCGGCCGCTCAGCATCTCTTCGATGGCGTCAGCGTTGGGCACGGGGCAGGACAGCAGCACTTCCTTGGGGGGCAGGATGCCGTCCCGGTCGTAGAACTGGGTGAGGAAGGCGGAGAGGATGTCCGCCGGGTCGTCTTCGCTGACAGCGCTCATGGAGAAATGCTCCGTCCCCACGATCTTCCCCTGCCGCAGGAACAGGGCGAATACCATGGCCTGATCCTCCAGTTTGGCGGGTGCAAAGATGTCCGCCTCGCTTTCCTTGGGGAAGATGGCCACCTGCTTTTCATTGAGACCTTCGATGGACCGGATCTGATCGCGAAGCCGGGCAGCTCTCTCGAACTCCAGGTTCCCGGCCGCTTCCTCCATCTGCGCCCGCAGTTCCGTAAGCACCTTCTCCGTATGCCCCTCCAGGAAGGCGATGACCTCCTTCACATACCCGTGATAGGTCTCCCGACTCACCTGCCCGGAGCAGGGGGCGCAGCACTTGCCGATGTGGTACATGAGGCAGGGCCGCTCCCGTCGGGCGATAGCCCGAGCCATATCCTTGCGGCAGGGGCGGATGGGGAAGTGGGCCCGAATAACGGCCACCTGCTCTCTGAGGACGATGGCTGAAAGATACGGCCCCAGATAGGTGGCCCCGTCCTGCTTGATGCGGCGCACCACCTCCACCCGGGGAAAGTCTGCTTTCAGATCGATCCGCACGTAGGGAAAGTGCTTGTCGTCCTTCAGCAGGATGTTGTATTTGGGCATGAACTCCTTGATGAGGTTGCTCTCCAGGGAGAGGGCCTCCATCTCGTTATTCACACCGATGGTCTCGAAGTCCGCGATATGGCTGACCATGGCACGGACCTTGGGCGTATGATCCTTGCCTGCCTGGAAGTACTGGCTGACACGGTTCTTCAGGCTGATGGCCTTGCCCACATAGATGACCGTGCCCCCTTCGTCCAGCATCTTGTATACGCCGGGGGTGTCGGGCAGAAGCTTCAGTTTGTCGGCGATGACCTGGTTCATAGGACCCGGTGCCGCTGATCGATCACATGGGCATTGAGCAGCATGTCGTAGAGGGTGGGGGCGGGCATACCGATGATGTTGAAGTAATTCCCCTCCAGATGATCCACGAACAGGCTGGCCGGTCCCTGGACGCCGTAGGAGCCCGCCTTGTCCAGAGGGTCCCCGGTGCCCACGTACCAGTCGATCTCCTCGTCGCTCATGGGGCGGAAGGTCACGTCCGTCCGCGCGGAGCGCACGTCCCTGTGACCGGGCGTCAGCACACAGATGCCGGTGTACACGATATGGCTCCGTCCCTGCAGAAGATGCAGATATTCCTTGGCACGTTCCGGGGTATGGGGCTTGCCCAGCACCCGGCCGTCCAGATCCACCACCGTGTCCGCACCGATGACGCAGTCCTCAGGATGGAGGGCGAACACCGCCCGGGCCTTCTGCTCCGCCAGGGCTTTCACCAGCTCCTCAGGGGTCGCTCCCTCGGGGGGCACCTCTTTCACATGGCTTTCGATGACCTCAAAGGGTATCTCCATGAGCGTCAGTATTTCCCGCCGGCGGGGGGATTGGGAGGCAAGGATGATCTTCATAAGGCCTCCGTAAGTAGGGCCACGGGACAGTGGTCGCTGCCGTATACGTCACTCAGAATGAGACTGTCTTGAACCTTTTCCATGAGTCGCTCGCTGACCAGGAAGTAGTCGATGCGCCATCCCGCGTTGTTCTCTCGGGCGTGGAAGCGATAGCTCCACCAGGAGTACCTATCTCTCGCGTCGGGGTACAGGCGGCGGAAGGTATCCGCAAAGCCGTTTTGAAGGAGCGTGGTCATCTTGGCTCGCTCCTCGTCGGTGAACCCGGCGTTCATCCGGTTCGACTTGGGGTTCTTGATGTCGATCTCCTCATGGGCTACGTTGAGATCCCCGCAAACGATCACGGGCTTCTTTTCGTCCAGCCCTTTGAGATATGCCAAAAACGCGTCTTCCCAGGTCATTCGATAGCCGAGCCGTTTGAGCCCGTCCTGGGAGTTGGGTGTGTAGACGGTCACAAAGTAGAAGCCCGGATATTCCAGCGTGATCACCCGTCCCTCATGATCGTGTTCTTCAATGCCCATGCCGAAGGTCACGGAAAGGGGCGGTTCCTTGGCGAAGACGGCGGTGCCGGAATAGCCCTTCTTCTCGGCGCTGTTGAACCACATCGTATAGCCGGGCAGGTCGAAAGTCACCTGCTCAGGCTGCATCTTGGTCTCCTGCAGGGCCAGGATGTCGGGCTGCTCTGCCGCGACGAAGTCCAGAAACCCTTTGGTGAGACAGGCCCGAAGACCGTTTACGTTCCATGAGATCAGTTTCATGGGCCTATTATAGCATCTGCCCCTTTGGTTGACAAGAACGGACAAAAGCAATAAGATACAAAAACGGAGGAAGCTATGGAAGAAAAGCTGCTGGCGGCGCTGCGGGATCAGGCGTATCTTGGAGCGTGCCGCATCGAAGATCCCAAGACCTTGGCTGCGGAGCTGGGTATCAGCGTGGGAAAGCTGGCTGCCCTGCTCTATGCCTTGTGCGGAGAAGGACGCATACTGCAGGATCATGATATTATCCTGCTGTTGACCGAATGAATGGCGCCAATCTCTTGAAATTTCCGTGGCGGTGTGCTAAAATATCATATCTTATGTATCGTGGAGGTTCATGGGAATGAGCATCACGCAAAAAGAGCGCAAGTTCCCGTCGGCGACGGGGCTGTGCGATATCGTCTATCGGCAGTGGATCCCGGAGGATATCCGGGGCGCGGTGGTTTTGGTCCACGGCATGTCGGAGCACATCGCCCGATACGATATTTTTGCCAAGTACCTTGCGGAGAACGGTTTTTTGGTTTCCGGCATGGATCTTCCCTCCCACGGCAAAAGCTGGAAGGAAGGAATGCCCCGGGGGTATTTCGGCACAGAGGACGGCTGGGGAAAGATCCTGCTGGACATCCGTGCGCTCTGCGCCATCGTGCGTCGGGAAAATCCGCAAATTTCCGTCACTCTGTTCGGACACTCCATGGGCTCGCTCCTCTCCGCCGATTACGTCTCCCGCTACACCAACGATTTTGACGCCGTGGTGCTCTGCGGCACCTCCGGGCCCAACCCGGCGGCTGTGGTGGGCAAATTCCTGGCCAATCGGGAGATCAAGGCCGGGCGAGGCATGGAACCCAGCCCCAAGCTGGACAAGCTCTGCTTCGGCAGCTTCGCCAAGCGAGTGCCCCACGCCAAGAGCAACTTCGACTGGCTGAATCGGGACGAAGAAGGCGTCAAGCTGTATATCGAGGATTCCCTGTGCGGATTTCCCTTTACGCCCTACGGATATGTGGATTTGATGACCGGCATCAGCCATGTGGCCAGTTCCAAATGGGCTGCCAAGGTGCCCAACATGCCGATCCTGCTCATCTCCGGCGATAAGGACCCGGTTGGCGGCATGGGCAAGGGCGTGAAAAAGGTGAACAAGTACCTGGTCAATACCGGGCACACCCATATGACCTTCAAGCTCTATCCCGGCGCGCGCCATGAGATCCTCAACGGCATTTGCCGGAACGAAGTCTACGGGGACGTGCTTCTGTTCCTGGAAGCTGTGGCGGCGGGAGGAGAGCAGGCATGAGCGTCCTTGTATTCTCGGACGCCCAGACGGCGGCTGCCGCGGCGGCTACGCTCCTGGCCGGACAGCTGATCGAAAAACCGTCTTTAGTGCTGGGTGTGGACAGCGCACCGGCTCTGGCTTCGGCTTTCCATTCCCTCAGCGCCATGACGGCCAACGGCCTTTTGAGCTGGGGCAAGGCCACCGTCTTTCAGCTTTCCGAACGGGTCCGGGAGGAGGGCAAGGACTCTCTGCGCGCCTATTTGAACGAGACGCTGTTCCGGGAGCTGGCCTTGACGGACGCGCAAGTACTGGCTCCGGCCGACGCTTCCGACAACTGGGCGGACAGCTGTCACAGCTTCGAGGACGCCATCTTGCAGGCGGGCGGCTTGGACGTAGCGCTGCTGACGGTGGGGCCGGACGGCTCGCTCCTGTTCAACGCGCCGGACGGGGAGATCGCACCCACCACCCACGTGGAGCTGTATCGTGGGGACAAGATCGTGACGGCGGGGCTTTCCACGCTGATGTCCGCCAAAAAGCTCATCGTGCTCATGACCGGTCCGGAGATGGCCGAGACGGCACGGAGCGCCATTCGGGGGGCGGTGAATTCCAACCTGCCCGCCAGTATGCTGCAATTGCATGCGGCTGCCACCTTCCTTTTGGACGAAGACGCCGCATCTTTATTGGGATAAAACTTTCAGGAGGTTACTATGTCCGGACATTCCAAATGGGCAAACATCAAGAACAAGAAGGAAAAGACCGACGCCGCCCGCGGCAAGATATTCACCAAGATCGGTCGTGAGATCGTCATCGCCGTCAAGGAAGGCGGCGGCCCCGATCCCGCCAACAACAGCAAGCTGCGCGACGTGATCGCTAAGGCCAAGGCGGCCAATATGCCCAACGACAACATCAACCGTTCCATCAAGAAGGCGGCCGGTGAAGCGGGCTCCGTCAACTACGAGGAGATCACCTACGAGGGCTACGGCCCCGGAAACCTGGCTGTGTACGTGGAGATCGTCACCGACAACCGGAACCGTATCGCGGCGGAGATGCGACACATCTTCTCCAAGGCCGGCGGCAACCTGGGTGCTACCGGTTCCGTGGCCTGGATGTTCGACAAGAAGGGTCAGATCATCATTGAGCGTACCGCCCTCATGGACGAGGACGAAGTCATGATGGAGGCCCTGGACGCCGGCGCGGAGGATTTCGTGCCCCAGGACGACGTCTTTGAGGTCTATACCGCACCCTCCGATTTCTCCACGGTCCGCGAAGCGCTGGAAGCCAAGGGGTACACCTTCCTGAAGGCGGAGGTGGCCATGATCCCCCAGAACACCGTGGATATCAGCGATCCGGAGACGGTGGAGAAGGTATACCGGTTCCTGGACAACCTGGAGGACAACGACGACGTGCAGGAAGTCTATCACAACGGCAACCTGCCCGACGAAGAGGAGTAAGCAGGCATAACCGGTCATCCGGCGTGCGTAAGCTCACAGTATAGGAAATAAGGAAAGGAGACGCAGCATGACGATTGAGGTCAAAAACGAATATGGCAAGATCTCTGTAGCGGAGGACTTGGTCTCCGTAGTGGCTGGCTATGCCGCTGTGGAAAATTATGGGATCGTCGGCATGTGCTCGAAGCGCACAGGCGATACGCTGGCGGAGCTGCTGGGGAGGGACAGCCTGAAGAAGGGGATCAAGGTGACCACCGTGGGTGATAATCTGGTGGACATCGATCTGTATGTCATTCTGCAGTACGGCGTTTCTCTGCCCGCTGTTGCTTCCAACTGCAAGAGCAACGTGAAGTATCGGGTGGAGGAAGTCACCGGCGTCAACGTGAACAGCGTGAACATTCATGTAGAAGGGATCCGCGTGGTATAAGCAGCGCGGGAGGATACGAACTTGATTACTGATAGAATAGACGGCGCCCTGCTCAGGGATATGTTCCTGGCCGGCGCGGCGCTGCTTGAAAAGAACCGGGCGTTGGTGGATTCGTTGAACGTGTTCCCCGTTCC
>CAMHDC010000049.1 GCA_946183765.1 uncultured Clostridia bacterium
CAGATCAACTACGGCCCCATCGGCATCGTCTATGAGGAGCAGCTGGATGAGAAGGGCATGCTGGTGCAGAAGCCCCTGCCCGAAGGCGTCACCTCCGACGAGCTGCGGCTCCAGAACGCCCCGCTGGGCATCATCTACCTGAGCGACTACGCCTGGAACAACGTGGTCAACATGGAGCCCCGTGCCAAGCTCCGTCTGGAGCGGCTCACCGCCCATGCCACCCCCTTCATGCCCGCCAACGTGAAGCCCTGCTATTCCAACCTGCAGTTCACCATGGACGAGCTGAACACCCTGGCCAACTATGAGACCAACCTGAACGACTACATCCGTACCAACCTGATCAAGTGGCTCATGGGCGGCGGCGTCAGCGATGCCCAGTGGGAGACCTTCCAGAAGGATCTCAACGGCAAGTGCAACATCGCCGGCATCCAGAAGGTCTATCAGGACGCCTATGATCGTTACATCGGCAAATAAAGAATAGAGAGGATATGTTCATGAAGAAAGCGTTTGCAATTCTGCTGTCCCTCCTGATGCTCCTGTCCCTGGCGGCCTGCGGCAGCAAGGACGCGGCGCCCGCGGCTTCCGGCGAGAACCAGAAGCCCTCCATCCAGGGCGTTCAGGACGCGTCTGTGGAAGCGGGTCAGAGCTTCGACGCGCTGGCCGGCGTTACCGCCGCAGACCCCGAGGACGGGGATATCACCGGGATGATCACCGTGGAATCCACTCCCTCCCTGGACTTCAAGGGCGGCAAAGCCACCCCGGAGAACGCCGGTTCCTATGAGCTGGTCTACTCCGTCACCGACAAGGCCGGCGCCACGGCGGAAGCCTATGCCACGCTGACCGTCACCAAGAAGACCGGTGAAGCCACCCTGCTCAAGCAGTTCGACTTCTCCACCGCCGACACCGCCAACGCCCACGGCTGGGAAGCCGTCGTGGACGGCGCTGACGCCGCCGGCGCGCTCAAGGACGGCGCGTTCGTCATCGACATCGTCAACCCCGGCGAGGGCGACGGCGCCATCCGCTTCGTCAAGAACCTGGACGTGAAGGCCGGCGCGGACTATAAGATCAAGATCTGGGCCAAGTCCACCGCCCCCACCTTCGCTCACTTCATTCCCAAAGACGGCTCCACCGACGAGTGGAAGACCTTCGGCGGCGAGGTGTGGAACTTCCGGCTGGATGAGACCATGAAGTGCGTCGAATCCAACTTCACCGCCCCCGAGGACGGCGTCGCGGAGCTTCGCCTCCACCTGGGCAAGATCACCCCCAACCCCGACAACGCTGCCGACACCACCCCCGAGAACTTCTCCGTGATCATCGACAAGGTGGAGATCTACGAGAGCGTCGGTGCGGAAGTGCTGGAGCCCCTGTACACCGCCGAGTTCGCGGGCAGCGGCGCTGCTGTCGCGGCCGGTGACGGCGCTGCGGCCAGCGTGGCCTATGAGGACGGCGCAGCCGTGTTCTCCATCGACGCGTACCCCGGCGAGGGCGGCGGCGTCTGGAGCATCCGGGCCGTTCTGGAGCTCCCCGGCATCACCATCGAGCAGGGCGAGAAGTACAACTACAGCTTCACCGTCGTTTCCGAGAACAATCAGGGCGGCGAGGCGCTGGTGGAGAGCGACACTCAGGAATGGGCTGCCCGCGCCAACTTCAACGGCATCGGCCTCGAAGCCGGCCAGGAAGTGACCGTCAGCAAGACCTTCACGGCGGAAGCCAACATCAGCGACCCCGTGCTGCGCATGCAGATCGGCAACCCCTCCGAGGACGTGACCGCCAACAAGATCACCGTCAAGAACTTCGTGTTCAACAAGGTGGGCGGCGACAAGGAGACCAAGAAGACCATCGAGGACTTCGCTCCCTTCGGTATGCGCGCTGCGGAGAACGTAGACAAGGAGAAGTATCCCTGGGAGACCTTCAACGGCACCGATGAGGACAACGAGCGCGGCGTGGGCACCATCTGGACCAGCGACGGCAGCCTCTTCTACCGCATCGACGACGGCGGCACCGTGGATTGGCACAACAAGCTGATCTGCCCCATCACCCTGCCTGCCGACAGCTACTTCACCGTGGAGATCAAGGCCAAGGCCGACAAGCCCGTTTCCTGCGGCTTCTTCCTGAATCCTCAGGGCAGCTGGGATCCCCGCGTGTCCGAGGGTATGGACTTCACCACCGAGGAGAAGACCTTCACCTTCGAAACCAAGGACATCTTCATCACCGACATGCCCTGTGAGCTTCTGTTCCAGTTCGGTTCCGAAGCCACCGCGGCCCTGAACGGCGTGACCATCGAGTTCACCAGCGTCGCCATCTATCAGATGCCCGTGCTCTGATATACGCAGAACGAAAAGAGGGGGATGAGTAAAATCACCCCCCTCTGCCATACCACCCCTGGGCCATAGTGATAACAGAATAGGAGAACTATCCGATGAACGGAAGATCGATCCAGCGCTTCGCGCGCATCCTCACCTGCTTCGTCCTGGCCGCCGCCTTCATGTTCGCGATGGCCGCTGCGGGAAATACCTATGCGGCCGGCGCTGTCGTGCTGTCCGAAACGAACGCCAAGCTCCAGGAGAACTGTACCGTGGCGTATGACGGGGACAAGGTGACCGTTACCGACACGGACGACAACAACGACGTTTGGAACTCCAAGCTCCTGCTGGACGCCGGCATGGAGCTGACGGCCGGTGAACAGTATAAACTGAGCTTCTCCCTCGCCGGCGAAAACGGTGTGGGCGAGTTCTTCCTCTGCAAGAGCGAGAACATCGACGACCGCTACGATGAAACGTTCACCGCCGAGGCGGGGAATCGAAGCATCACCTTCACGGCTGAGGGGGCCCGAATCTTCATCGGCATGCAGGTGGGGAATCTGGGCAAGGGACATTCCGTCACCCTCCAGGTACAGGATCTGTGCGAGCTGTCCAAGTCCGACTGCCCCGCGCTGCTGCGGACGGAGAACGGCGATGTGACCGCGGAGAACGGCGTGATCGCCGCCACGGACACCGACGACAACAACGACGTGTGGAATTCCAAGCTCCTGTATGACGCCGGGATCGACCTGGAGGTCGGCAAGACCTACCAGCTGAGCTTCAGCCTCGCCGGAGACAACGGCGTGGGCGAATTCTTCGTGTGCAAGTCTCAGAACCTGAACGACCGCTACGACAGCACCTTCACCAACGCCGCGGGCGAAAGGACGGTGACCTTCAAAGCGGAGGGCGAAAAGCTCTATATCGGCATGCAGTTCGGCAATCTGGGCAAGGGCAACGCCGTCATAGCCAAGATCGGCGAAGTGAAGGAAGCCGCTCCGGCGCAGCCTGCCTATGTCCCTGCTCAAACGCCTCAGGAAGACGAGCAGGTCATCGTGGCCGAGAACTGCACCTATGAGGTCGAGAGCACCGCTGATGAGACGGTGATCGAGGTCACGGATACCGGCGAGAACGACACCGAAGTGTGGAACTCCAAGTTCCTGTACTACCTGGGCGAGATCTTGGAGAAGGGCAAGTGCTACGCCGCCAGTTTCAACCTGGCCGGTGAGAACGGCGTGGGCGAGTTTTTCTTCTGCAAGACGGACGATTTGAACAATCGGTATTCCTACGACAACACCCCCGGCGACCACGTTGCCAAGTTCGCGGCAGAGGGCGAAGACCTGTACGCAGGCCTGCAGTTCGGCAACGTCGGGGAAGGGAACGAGGTGACCGTCACTATCGGCGAGATCGTCCGGATCCTGGCGGCTCAGGTGAACAGCGCAAACTGCACCGAGGTTGTGACGGAGGATACCCTGACCCTCACCGACACCAATGACGTCCCCGATGTTTGGGACTCCAAAGCGGTCTACAATACCGGCGTTACGTTGGAAAAAGGCAAGAAATACACCGTGACCCTCACCCTGTCCGGTGACAACGGCGTGGGCGAGTTCTTCCTGCTGAAGCAGGATGATATCAACGAAATCGCCAATCGCTACGACGGCACCTGGACCAACGAGGCAGGGGAAAAGACTTTCATCATCGAGGCCGGTGAAGATGGGCCCCTGTTCTTCGGCGTCCAGTGCGGCAATCTGGGCAACGGCAACAGCGTCACCGTCAGCAACATCTCCGTGACCCCCGTGGAGGACACCGGCAACCGGATGATGATGGCCGCCGCGCCCCAGGAGAACGAGGACGAGGCTGCCCCTGAAGAAGGGTTGGCGCCCGCTGAGGAAGAGGCCCCGGCGGAGGAGCCCGTGACGCAAGCCCCCGCAGAGAATGAGGAAGTGGAGACGCCTGCGGAAGAACCCGCTGCGGAAGAGATTGAGACCCCGGCGGAGGAACCTGCTGAGGAAGAGGCCCCGGCGGAGGAACCCGCCCAGGAGACCGACGGCGAATAAGGGCCGACCCGGTATCGGCCGGAATCTGACCACAGGATGAACGAAGGGAGGATGGGAACCATCCTCCCTATACCCCCGAAAAGGAGAAAATGATCATGAAGAAAGCGATTTCTCTCTTGCTTGTTCTGTGCCTGGCGGCGACGCTGCTTGTCGCCTGCAAGGGCAAGGATGCCGAGGAAGCCCCGGCGAACAACAACGAAAACGTGGCGGCAGACGGGGAGGCTTTCGTGTTCCCGGAAAACGAAACGGATTACGCCGCCCTCAGGACGCCCGGGAGCCAGGAGGCCAAATACACCTATAAAACCTTTTTCCTGCCCGCCCAGGACAACGGGGCCCAGCCCTTCGTGGGGGACACCATGCCCTACTATGAGGACGGCACCTACTACATCTACTATTTGAAGGAGGGCGGCGACTCCTACAACCATTCCATCTATCTGGCCACCACCAAGGATTTCGTCACCTACACCGAGAAGGACGACGTGGTCCTGGAGGCCTCCCGCAGCGGCGGCCAGGACGGCTGGATCGGCACCGGCTCTGTGGTGAAGGTGAAGGACGTTTATTACTTCTTCTACACCGGCCACGCCTTCTCCGACAGCTACGAGTTCAAGGAGAAGATCCTGGTGGCCAAGAGCACCGACCTCACTTCCTTCGAGAAGGTGACCGATTGGGAGCTGATCCCGCCCACCGAGCTGGGGCAGAAGAACGACTTCCGCGATCCGCAGGCCTATTACGACGAGGCCACGGACACCATCGCCTTGACCGTCACCGCCGCTCAGGCCAACAAGGCCCGGATCATCAAGTTCACCCTGTCTGGGGATCTGAAGACCGTCACCTACGACGGCATCATCTTCACCGATCCCACCGGCTCCTTCTGGAACCTGGAATGCTCCGACACCTTCAAGATCGGCGACAAATACTACTTGACCTATTCCGGTCAGGATGATACCCTTTGGTATGCTGTGTCCGACGCTCCCTACGGCCCCTACGGGGAGGCGGTGCGCCTGGACGCCAAGCTGTTTTACGCCGCCAAGCACGTGGACAACGGCGCCGACACCTACATGGTGGGCTGGGCCCGCAGATCCGAGTCCGTGTCCTCCACCCAGGACGTGACCGGCTGGGCGGGCAATCTGGCGGTCCAGAAACTGATCCAGAATCCGGACGGCTCTTTGGCCCTGGCTCCGGTGGATGCGGTGAAGGCTCAGTTCACCGCCCGCCGCCAGCTCCTGGTGGACGGCATGACGGCGGAAGTGGCCGCTGGCTCCGCTTACGGCTATACGGACCTGTGCACGGCCTATGAGAGCTTCATGCTCACCGGCAAGATCCGCTTCGAGAAGACCGGCACCTTCGGCTTTGCCTTCGACTACAACGGCCGGGCCGACAAGTATAAGTTCATCACCTTCGATCCCAAGGCGGGGACCATCTCCCTTCAGTTCAACGAAGGCTCCACCCCCATCACCGAGACGGCGGTGCAGCTGGAAGCGGGGAAGGACTATGCCTTCACCTATATCCAGGAGGGTTCCGTAGGCATCCTGTACCTGGACGGCCTGGCTGCCCTGACGGTCCGCCTGTACGGCGTTTCCGGACGGCCGGTGCGTCTGTTTGCGGAGAACAACACCGCTACCGTTTCGGACCTGAGGCAGTATACCCGATAAAGGAAAGGAGCGTCCGCCGTGCGGCGACTGCTGGACATCAACAACCCCATCATGCGCTTTCTCACAGCCGCTTTCGATATCCTGGCCCTGAGCGTGCTGTGGACGGTGTTTTCCCTGCCCGTCGTGACCATGGGGGCGGCTTCCGCCGCCCTCTACAGCGCCGTCTATCATCATGTGCGCCGAGGCGAGGACTACCTCTTCAACAGCTTCTGGACGGCGTTCAAAGAGAATCTGAAGCGGTCTACCCTGGCTTGGCTGGCGGCCTTGGGCATCCTCGTCTTCCTGGGCGGCGACGCGCTGCTGCTCAGGAGCCTGATCCTACGGGGATATCCCTTCGGCTGGTTCTACGGCGTCACGCTGGCTCTGCTGGTCCTGGCGCTGACGTGGACGGTGTATCTCGCCGCCTACGCCGCCCGGTTCAACGGAACGGTGAAGGAGGTCCTTCGCTTCAGCTTCATGCTGCTGCGGGCCCATCCCGTGAAGATGCTCTGCGTATTGGCGCTGGTGGTGGGCGGCATAGCCCTGGCGCTGACCCTGCCCGCGATGGTGGCGTTTATTCCCGGCACGGTGTACTGGGCAGCCACGTTCCCCATAGAATGGACATTTCTCAAGCATATGCGCCCCGAGGATAAGGCGCGCACCGAAAAGGAGATAACTGAATGAACCAAAAGTTGCTGTTTGCAAGAGCCTATGAACTGGAAGCTGCCAAGCGTATCTCAGAGGACGCCCGCCCCCGTTTTCACCTGACACCCTATACAGGCTGGATGAACGATCCCAATGGATTCTCCTACTATAAAGGGGAGTATCACTTGTTCTACCAATACAATCCTTATGATACCGTTTGGGATACGATGCACTGGGGTCACGCCGTCAGCTCAGATCTTCTCCGCTGGCGATATTTGCCCACCGCGTTGGCCCCCAACGAATGGTACGACAGCGACGGCTGCTGGTCCGGTAGCGCCATTGAGATGCCTGACGGGCAGCAGCTGCTGATGTATACCGGCATCCGCCGGGAGGGCGGCGAGGCGAGGGAGAACCTCCAGGTCCAATGCCTGGCTCTTGGAAACGGGGTGGAGTATAAGAAATATGAGCAAAACCCCGTGCTTACCGCCGCAGACCTTCCTGAGGGCATGAGCCGGTACGACTTCAGGGATCCCAGCATCTGGCAGGAGCCGGACGGCACGTATCGGGTTGTTATCGGTACCTGCGACAGCGAACGACACGGGAACCTGTTGCTGTATTCCAGTGAAGACGGGTTTCATTGGAAGTATGAGAGCATCCTGGCAAAGAATGACGGGAGCCTCGGCCTCATGTGGGAGTGCCCCAACTTCTTCCTGCTGGATGGGAAGGCTGTAGTGCTCGTGAGCCCCCAGGATATGCTGCCACCACGATCCTGGCCCCGGACGGACGACGCATCATGATCGGCTGGATGCAGAATTGGGACGCCTGCCAGAACGCAGGGCGAAAGGACCTGCGCTGGTACGGGCAGATGAGCCTGCCTCGGGAGCTCACCATCGAAAACGGTCGATTGTACCAGCGACCCATTCGGGAGCTGGAAGACCACCGCAGCAACCGTATCGCCTATGAAAACGTCTTCGTAGAGGGCGAGCGGCGGCTGGACGGCATCGAGGGCAGAATGGTGGATATGGAAATCACCATCCGGCCCGTTCAGAACGCGCCCATCTATCATAAGTTCGAGATACGATTCATGGAGAACGAGCAATTCTTCACAAAGCTCAGCTATCGACCCCACGAATCCATATTGCGGATCGACAGGAAGTTTTCCGGCTCTCGCCGGGCGTACATTCATCAGCGCCGCTGCCAGGTGCCGGACCGCAACGGGGAGCTGAAGCTGCGGATGATCCTGGATCGGTTCAGTATGGAAGCTTTCCTCAACG
>CAMHDC010000050.1 GCA_946183765.1 uncultured Clostridia bacterium
CCGTCGGCGCAGCAGAGGTACACCGTGCCGCTCTTGGGCGGCAGCCGGTGGGTCCATACCTGGGCCCGATCGCTCATCTCCCGGGCGCGCATGGCCCCATAGGCGGGAGAGAGCAGATCGTGATAGTCGATCTCCATCTTGTCCGGGTCGGTCACGTACCGGAAGGCGTCCGCAAAGGCCATCTTCATGGCTTCCAGCTGCCGATGAATGGTCTCGACGCTGTCCCTCTCCTGGAAGGCGAATTCTTTCAAAATGTTCAGCGCCATAAGGGCTGTGATCCCCTGGCCGTTGGGCGGGATCTCGCACACGTCGAAGCCCCGGTAGTTCACCGAGATGGGCTCCACCCACCGGGGATGGAAGGCGGCGTAGTCCTCGTAGCGGATATACCCCCCGTTCCGGCGGCTCTGTTCGTCGATCTTCCGGGCGATGTCCCCCCGGTAGAAAGCCTCGGCGTCGGTCTCTCCGATGGCCCGCAGCGTGGCGCCGTGGTCGGGCAGGTAGATCATCTCCCCTGCTTTCGGCCCGCGGCCGTTGGGGGCGAAGGTCCGGAACCAGGGCTCGTATGCCGGCTCCGTCCGGACCTTGGAAAAGAGATCCACGGACCGCTGCCACATGACGGCCAGGTTCGGCGCGCAAGGGTAGCCTTCCTCCGCGTATCGCACAGCGGGGGCCAGATCCTCGCTGAGGCTCAGCCGCCCGAAGCGCCCGTTGAGAGCCGCCCAGGCCCCGGGAGCGCCGGACACGGTGACGGGGGTCCACCCTCTAAGGGGCATTTTTCCGTTCACGGCCCGGCCGTCGTCGTTCACCCGGTCGATGGAAAGGAGCTGGGGCGCGGGACCGCTGGCGTTGAGGCCGAAGAGCTGTTGATCCTTCTTGGACCAAACCAGGGCGAAGGCGTCGGAGCCGATGCCGTTGGCCGTGGGCTCCACCACGGTCAAAGCCGCCGCCGCCGCCACCGCCGCGTCCACGGCGTTGCCGCCCCGTCGCAGCACCTCCAGACCCGCGGCCGACGCCTGGGGGCTGGAGCAGTTCACCATGCCGCCCCGGGCATAGAGGGGGAAGCGCTGGGAGGGATACCGCTGCAGGAGCGGATCGAAGGCAAAGGGTTCAAGGTTCATGGGGTTTCCTCCAGCTCTTGCATGTATTTGTCCAAAATCGCCGCAGCCCGCTCCACCACGTACAGGCAGCGCACGTCGGGCCGACGGTATTTTTCCTTCAGTTCGGTGCATCGGATGCTGCCCAGGTCCGCCCGGAACCGGTCTGTCAGCCCGGCGCAGGTTTCCTTGAATCCGGGCGTGGCGTGGCCCCGATCCCGGACCAGGGCCTTCGAAAGGGCGGCCATGGCCCCCAGCAGGGCGCCGCAGTTCTCCCCGCAGCCCAGCCCGCCGCCGAAGCCGCTGACCAGCTTCACGTCCTCGGGCGCGACGCCCAGGCCGTACCGTTCATCGGCCCACAGCAGCACCGCCTCGGCGCAGTTATAGTCCTTGTCCAGAAATATCTCCCGTATGGTCATGCCGTTTCCTCCTCGTCCCCGTTCAAAAGCGCCAGCGCCGCCTCGGCGAAGACCGTCGCCCCCAGGGGCAGCAGATCGTCGGCGGGGAAGAACCGATCGCTGTGCAGGGGGTGGAATTCTGCTTTCGGCGTCCCCGTGCCGATGCCCATATAGCAGCCCGGCACCCGCTGGGCGTACAGGGCGAAGTCCTCGGCGATGGTGTCCACGGGCAGGGCCGTGACCTGTTCCGCTCCCAGCAGCGCTTCCGCGCGGGCGCGGCAGATCCGGGCGGTTTTCGGATCGTTCATCACCAGGGGCATGCCCCGCTGCAGCCGGATATGGGCCTTGCAGCCCATGGCCGCGGCGGTATTCTCCACGACGGCGTGCAGCCGGTCCAGGCAGGCTGTGCGCTGGTCCCCGTCCACGGTGCGTATGGTGCCATCCAGGACGACCCGGTCCGGGATCACGTTGTCGGCCTCACCTCCCTGGATGCGGCATACGGAGAGGACGCAGGCTTTGTCCGGGTCGCTGGTCCGGCTGGCCACGGTCTGCAGCGCGAGCACGATGGCGGACGCCGCCACGATGGGGTCCCGGCAGGTGTGAGGGCAGGCACCGTGACCGCCCTTGCCCTCCACCTCGATGCAAAAGCCGTCCAAAGCCGCCATGACCGGGCCGGTCCTGACGCTGATCTTGCCTGCCGCCAGCTCCGGCTTCACGTGGCCGCCCAGGATGTGATCCACGGGGTATCGCTCGAACAGCCCCGCGTCCAGCAGCGCCTGCGCGCCTTCACCGATCTCCTCTGCGGGCTGGAAAAGGAGCAGCGCCTCCCCGGGAAACTGCGCCTGGGAGAGCAGCAGCCCCGCCCCGCAGACGAAGGACATGTGCATGTCGTGGCCGCAGGCGTGCATGACCCCCGCGGTTTGGGAACGGACGGGGTTTTCCGCCCACTCGCTCACCGGCAGGGCGTCCATGTCCGCCCGAATGGCCACCCGCTTGCCGGGGCCTTTGCCCGGGATGCGCACGGCAAGAGCGTTGTCCACAGGCAGAGGCAGCACCTCGAAAGGGGGCCGATCGAAGAAGGCCCGCAGCCGCCGGACGGTCTCAAACTCTCGCCCGCTGAGTTCCGGATGCTCGTGAAGCTCATGGCGCAGGGCGGTCAAGGGCTCTCTCAGCCGCTGCGCCGCTTCCTGCAAAGAAAAGAATGGCCGCTTCATATCCTGTCTCCCGTCACCAAAGGAAGGGGATCAACCGCCAGCGGACCTTTTTGCGGTATTCCCTGTATCCGGGCAGCTCCCGCATCAACACCTGCTCCTCGTTTTGGATGCGCCGGGCGATGATGAACGGGTAGACGAGCATCACCAGGAGCGAAAGGAGGGAGCCCAAAATGAGGGGCATGGACAAAAACAGCAGGAGCGTGGCCGCGTACATGGGGTGGCGGATCACGCCGTAGAGCCCCGTGTCCACCAGCTTCTGGCCCTTCTCCACCTTCACGGTCCTGGCGAGGTAGGCGTTCTCCTTCAGCACGAAGGCGTAGAGCACGTAGCCCAGGAGGAACAGGATCGCGCCCAGGACGCTGACCCACCGGGGGAACCGCAGCCAGCCGAACCGGAAGCTGAGCCCCGCCAGCACGAAGGCCGCCAGGAACATGAGGCCGGAAAGCAGGAGCACCGTTTTTTGCGTCATCTCCTTCTCCCGGGCGTCCAGCCGCCGCCGGAGCCGGTCCGGGTCCTTGACCATCAAAAACAGCCCCGCCAGGAACATGGGCACGAACAGGACCCCCATGAGCAGCCAACCCTGGCCGAAGCGCAGGGTGCCGGCGGGCAGGAAGATCAGCAGCCCCACTGCCAGCACGCCCACGAAAAACTTGGTCATGGCCTGAACGAACAGTTTCTTCGTCATGGTCCCTCCTAAATCATATATCTTGTTTGTATTGTCGCACACTCCGCCCTCCTTTGCAACGGTCGCAGCGGATTTCTTCATCTTTTTCTTGCGGGAACGGGAAATCCGTATTACCATAGAAATACCATAAGGAGGGCGGCATGAATATCTATCTTGCGTTTTCCCTGTTCGCGCTGATCATTCTGGGCTATTGGGTCATTTCCGAGCTTTTCGCCATGCTCTTTCGCTTCACCGGCCTGCCCGACGAAAAGGCTCGCTTCCAGGTGATCTCCCTGCTGACGGGCTGCGGCTTCACCACCCGGGAGAGCGAGCTGCTGCTCAGCACCAGGTCCCGGCGGCGTCTGGCCAGGATCACCATGCTCTTCGGATACGTGTTCAACGTCACCATCGTGTCCGCGTTCATCAACGTGTTCTTCTCTTTGAAGATATCGGAGCTGGCGGCGGATCTGCTCAGCAGTCTCATCCCCCTGCTGGCGATCCTGTTCATCGTGGGGGTCATGCGCGTCCCGGCCATCCGAGCTTGGGCGGATCGGCTCATCGAGAAGCTGGCGGGCCGCATCGTCCATAACGACACCGCCAACACCATCCTGCTCATGGACTATATCGGCAAGGATTCCATCGCCCAGGTCACCCTCTACGAGGTGCCGGAGGAGCTTCAGGACAAGCCTCTGTCCGAGTCGGGTCTGAAGGAGAAGCATAACATCCTGGTCATGCTGGTGGAGTCCGGGACCGGCAAGGCCGAACCTGCCACCGCCCGCACCGTCTTCCGTCCCGGGGACAAGCTCACCGTTTTCGGGGATTACGCTGCCGTCAGCCGGGTCTTCCGCGCCCGGGAGCGCTTCAACGAACAGTGATTTGATTACAAAGAGAAAAGGATCGCGGGTACGCCGCGATCCTTTTTGTGTGCTTCAGTTGGCCAGACGCTGTTTCAGATAGGTTTTGAGCTGCTCCACCGTCTCGAAAAGGCCCGTGGGGGTGGGGGCGCTGCCCTGCGCCAGGGTCCCCCGACCGCCGCCCCGGCCGCCCAGGGCCAGGTTCACGGCGGGGATGAGCTCGCCCATGTCCAGCTTCAGGCCGTTGGCGCAGAGGACGTAGGAAAGCTGACCGTTCTTATCCGTGAGCAGCAGGGTCAGTCCCTTTTCGGGCAGGGTGGCGAGGGCCAGAGGCCGAAGGCGCTTGGGGTCCGTGTCGGTGAGCCGGACCAGGAGCTTTTTCCCCTTCACGTCCTCCGCCTGGGCCTTGAGCTCTGCGGTCAGGTATTCCTCCAGCCGCCCGGTCAGGTCCGCCTTCTCCTTCTTGATCGCCTTCAGCTCCGCCTCCTGCTTCTCCACGGCGGACAGGACTTCGTCCCCGGCGGTGGAGAACTTGCGGGCGATGGCGTCCACGGTTCCCTGGAGCTTCTGGAACTGTTTCAGAGCCCGGCCGCCGCAGAGGAAGGTCATGCGCATGCCGCCCTTGTAGGCCACGGCGGAGACGATCTTGATGACGCCGATCTCCCCGGTGGACCGGACGTGGGGAGCGCAGCAGGTGCAGGAATCCGCATCCTGGATACTCACCACCCGGATGGGGGCCACGAGCCCCTCGGCGTGCTTGCGAAGCGGCACGCCCTGCAAAGCTTCCTCGCTCTCGTAGATCGCGGCGGTGACGGGCAGGTTCCTCCGGACCAGGCCGTTGGCCATATCCTCCATTTCCATCACCTGCTCAGGCGTCAGGGGCTTGTCCAGATCCAGCGTGGCGTAGGTGAGGGCGCAGTGGAAGCCCACGTTCACGGCGTCGAAAAGCTTGTAGGCGCACCAGCTCAGCACGTGCTCGCCGGTGTGCTGCTCCATGATGTCCAGCCGCCGCCCTTCGTCGATATGGCCCGTGACCACAGCGCCTGCGGGCAGGGGTCCCTCGGTCCGCAGCACCAGGTCCTCTCCGACCTCTCGCACGTCCACAACGCGCACGCCGCCCAAAACGCCCGTGTCGCAGGGCTGGCCGCCCTTGTTGGGGAAGAAGACGGTCCTGTCCACAATCACGTCGAATCCCTCCTTGCCGGGTGCGCAGGAAAGGACGGTACATTCGTTTTCAAACAGGTGGCTGTCCACCAGATACAGGCGCTCAGTCATACAGGCCTCCGAAACAGATTTGCATCAGTATACCACACCGCTTGCCGAAAAGAAAGTTGACTTTTGGGGCAAATTCGATATACTGCTCCCATGAGTATATTGAAAAGAAAAAACCGGCCGGTGAAGATCGGCCAGGCAAAGAAAAAGCTGTTCTTGCGGCGGGAAAGCCGCCACGTCTTTCTGGCGCTCGTCGCCATCACCCTGCAGGCCCTGACCCTCCTTTGGTTCTACCGGCCCGCGGGCATCGTCTCCGGCGGCATCACCGGTATCTCCATGCTCCTCAACTACGCCACGGGCGGCGGCATCCAGAGCTGGATCCCCATGGTGGTGCTGAATCTGCCGCTGCTGGTCGTGGCCTATCGGGAGCTGCATTTGAAGTTCGTCATCTACACCGCCATCTGCACGGCGTACTTCTCGCTGATCTACGCGGTCTTCGAGAACCTGCCCCAGCCGCAGATCTTCGATATGACGAACCCCGTCATGCCCCTCATCAGCGTCATCTTCGGCGCGGTCCTCAACGGGGCCCTGGGGTCCATCGTCATCCGCAACGGCGCGTCCACCGGCGGCTTCGACATCGTTTCCCTGGTGCTGAGCCGCAGGGTGTCCTTCCCCATGGGCACCATCTCCATGGCCTTCAACATGATCATCGTGGCGGCCCTGGCCTTCGTGAAGGGGATGGAGGTGGCGGCCCTGTCCATCATCGCCCTGTTCGTCTGCTCCATCAGCTTCAACAACGCCCTCCTGGGTCTCAATCGGAACAAGACCCTGTTCATCATCTCCGACAAGTGGGACTCCTTCGCTCATGAGGTCATGAGCACCGTCCACCGGGGCATCACCTATATCCCGGCCAAGGGCGCCTACACCAACGCGGAGCGGAAGATCGTCTACATCATCGCCAAGACCGTGGAGGTGGCCACCATCCGCCGGATCGTCCTCCAGCACGATCCCCAGGCCATCATCTCCGTCATCGACACCAAAGAGGTCGTGGGCCGGGGCTTCACCGCCAACAACTGAAGATCGCGCACAAAAACAAAGGGCCCGGTGTTTCGCCGGGTCCTTTTCGTTACAGTTCCAGTTTGTACAGCCTTTCCCGGGGGCTGTCCGCCCGGAAGGTGTCCACCTCGCCCACGTAGGTCCAGCCAAACTTTTCGTAGAGGCCCATATGGATGGTGTAGAGGTACAGCTCGGTCAGCCCCGCCGCCCGGGCGTTCTCCGGCACGGTCTCGAGCAGCGCCCGGCCCACGCCCCGGCCCCGGAAGGGCTCGGCCACGTACACGTCGATAAGCCACGGGTAGAGATCGGGGCGGCAGTAGAGATCGTCGATCATGGACAGCTGATACATGCCCAGGGCCTGCCCGTCCTCCACGGCCACGAAGGTCTGGGGCAGCCGATCGCCCCGGTTCAGGGAGTGCGCCAGGGTGCAGCGGACCTCGGCGGGGCTGATCCCGTCCCGGACGCCCCACCAGGCGTAGTTCCAGTCGTAGACCGATTCAAAATAGGGGCTGTCTGCGCTTTCCAGGCGAATGATCTTCATAGGCGCCTCACTCCCGGTCCGTCCGGAGGGTCAGACCATCCGGCAGACGATAGATCTCTGTCTTCAAAAAGAGGGGATAAAAGTATTCGTCCTTCAATCGTTCGAAGGGCAGCCATTCGAACGCGTGGCTGTGGTGCCGCTCCCGCCCGGGAAACCGATCGCCCCGGGCCAGCAGATCCGTGCCCGAAGCGTCCACCAGGAAGTAGAGGCACAGCTCATGGAAATCCGTCCTGTCCACGTCCTCGATGAAGAAGGCCTGGCTGAGCCACAGGGGCCGCTCTATCCGCGCCTCGATCCCCAGCTCCTCCCGGACCTCCCGCAGCACGGCGTCCTCCGCCCGTTCGCCCATCTTGACCCGGCCCCCGGGCAGATAGTAATAGGGGCTGCGCTCGTCGCGCATGGCCAGGATCCGTCCCCCGTTCAGTATAACGGCCGAGACCCGGTAGTTGAACCGTCCCTCATCCGTCACAAAGCTGATGTCCATGATGCTCTCCTTGCCGTATCGTCCCCTTATTATACCTACGGACCGACGAAAAAGCAAGATTGCGGGGCTTTTCAGGCTCCGGTTGCGGGGATTTTTTTGTGAATTCAACCGACGGGTGATTCCACAACCGCAGGATATATGGTATACTTTTCCATGTCATGGGCGGCATCGGCCGTCAATTCAGATAAAAGGAGCGTGCAGATGATACAGGATCTCTTGACCAACAAAAAGTATCTGTTTGCCTCGGGCGCCAACACGGAGCTTCGGGCCCAGCGGAACCTCAACCGGCGGGCCGTGCTGCTCAACGGTTCCCTGGTGGGCAACGTGCGGACCGAGCAGTTCGGCGTGTCCGCCCGGGTGTACGAGAACGGCGTCTACGGCTT
>CAMHDC010000051.1 GCA_946183765.1 uncultured Clostridia bacterium
GCAGCCGTCGCCGGGCAAAGCTATCTCAAGGGCCGCGGCGAAAACCCCTGGGCCGGGGAATAAAAACGGAAAAACGCAAAAGGATCGCCGGGCGGCACCCTTTCCGGATGGGGGGGTGCTTTTTGTTTTTTCTGACCATACTACGGTCATCATGCTGGACTATGACCGCTTCGTCGCCGTATCCGTCCTGATCCCGGAGGCCGCCGCCGCCCAACGGCGGGCGGTGTTTGCGGCCGCGCCCCGGTTCGCCGTGGTGCAAACGGACGAAGGCAAGGCCCTGGGGACCTCCCTAAAAGGGCAGACCTATACCAAGTTTATCCTGTCCGACCTGAGCCGCCGGGCGGAGGCGGACTACTATCTGTTCCTCCCCGGCGAAACCCGGCTCCGGCCCGACGCCCTCTATCGTTTGGCCCGGGCGGCGGGGGGCGGCCGGGAGCTCCTCTATACGGACGAAGACGTCCTGTTTCACGGCCGCCGGTGCCGGCCCCGGTTCAAGCCGGATTTCAGCCCCCATACCCTGCTCGCCTATGACTATCTGGGCCGGGGCGTCTGCCTGTCCCGGGCCCTGCTTCGGGCTGTGGGCGGCTGGCCCGGCCCTTCGCCCGCCCGCCGATACGCCTTTTGGCTGCGGGCGGCTGCCCTGGCGGACAGGATCGTCCACCTGCCTTTCGTGCTGTTCAGCCTGCCGCGGTGGGAGCCCTGCGCCGATCCCGGCCCCCTGCAGGCCGCGTTGGGGGAGGAGGCGCTTGTGCTGCCCGGCCCCGTTTCGGGGACCTTCCTGGCCCGGTTCGGCGTGCGGGGAGAGCCCCTCGTCTCCGTGATCGTCTCGGACGAAAACGGCCCCGACGCCCTGCGGGACACCCTCCTGGCCGTGGAGCAGCGGATGCAGCTTTCCCGATACGAGCTGATCGTGGCGGCGGGCAAACCCCTGACGCCCTTTCTCCGGGCCCTACAGCGCCGCGGCGTCCCCGTTTTGGCGCAGCCGACGGCCAGCCCCGGCGCCCTGTGGAACGGGGCGGCCCAAAAGGCCCGGGGCCGGTTTTTGCTGTTCGTTCACGGCGGGTGCCTGCCCCTCTCCCCGGACTTCGGCCAGCGGCTCACGGAGTGGGCGGACCGGCCGGACGTGGGCGCGGTGGGGCCGCTGGTGCTGGATGGGCAGAACCGAATCCTCAGCGCGGGGACGGCGGTGGGGCTGCTGGGCGGCCTGGGGTCCCCCGGGTTCGGCCTCACGGAACAGACGATTGCCTGGGATTGCCCCAGCCTGCTCTGTCCCAGGGACGTGTCCGGTTTGGGCCCCTGGGCGCTGATGATCCGCCGGGACCGGTTCCTGGCCGCGGGCGGCTTCGACCCCGCCCTGGGCCGGCTGGGCTACGCGGAGGAGCTCTGCCTGCGGCTGGGCCGCCGGGGGCTGTTCAGCCTGTGTGCGCCCGCCGTCCGCTTCCGGCTCCCCGCCCTGCCGAAGGTCCGGCCCGATCCCGTGAACCTGCGCCGGTGCCGGGACGTCTTCTATCCCCTGCTGCGGGCGGGGGACCCCTTCTGGAATCCCAACCTGTCCATGGCTTCGCCCCTGCCCCGCCCGGCGCTGCCGCCCCGGCCGCCCCTGGCCCTCCATGTTCCGGACGCCTGGCCGCCGTATTTTTCTCCCGAGCCGCAAAAAAACTATTGACAGCCCCCCTTTTTTTCTGTATTATATTACCTGCAATCGCGCTCGGTTCGTCTAGTGGCCTAGGACACCGCCCTCTCACGGCGGTAACAGGGGTTCGACTCCCCTACCGGGTACCAATCCCCAGCCATACGGCTGGGGATTATTATTTTGTAGGGGAGTCGAACCGGGCACGGTAGTGAATCGGGCTCCAGTGGAGCCCGAGAGCCGTGCCCTGACCGAGGCCGCAGCCGAGAGGAGACTCCCCTACCGGGTACACACGCAGCGCGTGTTAGACTTTCCTGCCGGGACTGCTTTTCCCCCTCCCATATTGTCTTCCTCTCCCGCCTCTGCTATACTGGACGGGATGAAACAACCTTTCGACAACCGAACCCGATCGGGCATCCTGCTGAACATGCTGCTGGCGGCAGGGAGTCTGTTCGTCAACGGCTTCGGCATCTATCTCACCATCCAGGCCAACCTGGGGGCGGCCCCCTGGGACGTGCTGAACCTGGGCATGTCCAAGGCCTTGGGCATCCTCTACGGCACCGCCTCCGTGACCGTGTCGCTGACCATTCTGGGCATCGACGTGCTCATGAGGGAGCCCATCGGCATCGCCATGTTCATCGACGCCTTCGTGGTGGGCAAGTCCGTGGACTTCTTCAACTGGCTGGGCCTCGTCCCGCCCTGCCGCTCGCTGCTCACCGGCGTCCCCTGCCTGTTCGCGGGGCTGGTGATCCTGGCCTACACCCAGTACACCTACATGCTGGCCGCCTTGGGCTGCGGACCCCGGGACACGCTCCTGGTGGGGCTCAAGAAGCGGCTCAAACG
The DNA here is from genome assembly GCA_946183765.1 of uncultured Clostridia bacterium. GTDB lineage: Bacteria > Bacillota > Clostridia > Christensenellales > CAG-138 > RUG472. The sequence goes on from CAMHDC010000051.1 coordinate 2,474, forward strand.
GGTGCCCATCGGCGCCGTCAGTATCGGGCTTCTGGGCTCCGCCACCCTGATCGGCTGGCTCCTGGGCGGTCCCGTGGGCGTGGGCACGCTGATCTGCGCCTTCGCGGCGGGGCCCGTCATGCAGTTCGCCTTCTGGACCGTGAAGTTCGACGCCACCCAGGTGCGCCACCAGCGGCTTAGGGAATCCCTGCGGGTGTTCGTCGGCCGAGCGGGCCGCGACCAATCATCCCTGCAAGGAGGAAAGACCAAATGAAGCAGTATGTCGTCGACGCGTTCACCGAAAGGGTTTTCCACGGGAACCCGGCAGCGGTGTGCGTCATGGACCGGTGGCTGTCTGACGATCTCATGCAGCAGATCGCCATCGAGAACAACCTGTCCGAGACCGCCTTCGTGGTGCCGGAGGGGGATCGCTACCATATCCGCTGGTTCACTCCCGGGGCGGAGGTGGACCTGTGCGGCCACGCCACGCTGGCCAGCGCCTTCGTGCTGACCCGGTTCTACGACACGGCGGCCCGGGAGCTGGTGTTCACCTCCCTGAGCGGCGAGCTGCGGGTCCGCAAAGCCGGCGATCTGCTGGAGCTGGACTTCCCCGCCCGCCCGCCGAAGGCCGTTCCCTGTACGGCCCAGATGCAGGAGATCGTCCACGGCCTCCCCGCCCGGGCCTACCTCGATCGGGATCTGATACTGGTGCTGGAGGACGAGGAGAGCGTCCTCTCCTTCGTCCCCGACTACGGGGCCATCGCGGCGCTGCCCGACGGCATGGGGCTGTTCCTCACCGCACCCGGCCGGGACTACGACTTCGTATCCAGGACCTTCTTCCCCAAGATCAAGATCAACGAGGACCCGGTCTGCGGGTCCGCCCACTGCAATCTGATCCCCTACTGGAGCGAACGGCTGCACAAATCCCGGCTGACGGCCTATCAGGCGTCCCCCCGGGGCGGGGTGCTGTACTGCGAGGATCGAGGGGATCGGGTCTCTATCCGGGGCCACGCCGTGCTCTACAGCCAGGCAGAGATCTGCTTTTGACGGCACCGCGGGGCTGTTTTTCCCGGGGAGAGGCTTTCAAAATAATATATTTTAAAAATTTGTTCATATTTTACAACTTTGTTGCATCCAAACGGAATGTTTTGTGGTATTATTTAGGAGGATACGTGATGGTGTGCCCTTCGCCGGAAAGGCCGCCATTCAAGAAGGGAGATATATAGGTATGAAGAAATGGATCAGCCTCCTGCTGGTCGCCCTGGTTCTGCTGACCTTTGCGCCCATGACCATGGCCGAACCGATCACGGAGGACAGCGTCGTCATCATTCTCAACTGCAAGAATTCCGTCAACTTCCGCAAGGCCGCTTCCAGCTCCAGCACGAAGCTGGGCGATCTGAAGCGGGGCGCCGTCTGCAAGCTCCTGGCTGTGGAGGGCGATTGGTACAAGATCGAGTACAAGTCCCAGACCGGCTACGTCTTCAAGAGCTACGTGAAGCAGGGCAAGAAGGACACCATCCTCAAGTCCGGCGAAGCCATGGTGACCTATGCGCCCAAGGGCAGCGTGAACATCTATGAGAAGGCCGGCAGCAAGAAGCTGGGCACCGCCAAGCTGGGCGACACCTTCGAGGTGAAGGGCAAGAGCGGCAAGTATACCAAGGTGTCCTATGACGGCGGCGTAGCCTACATCTACACCTCCTACCTCACCGGCGCCGGCAGCAGCGGCGGCTCCTCGGAGACCATCACCCCGGTGGCCGACAAGAAGGCCTACATCGACTACGACACCAAAAAGGTGAAGAACGTGAACGTGCGTCAAAAGGCCAGCAGCGCTTCCAGCAGCACGATCCTGGGCACCCTGAAGAGGGGCGACGAGATCACAATCACCGGCACCACCAGCCGCTGGACCCGGATCAAGTACGGCGGCGGCGAAGCTTGGGTGTTCAGCGAGTTCGTGACCGACACCAAGCCCTCTGAGGGTGGCGGCGGCGGCAGCGAATACGTCGGCAAGACGGCCACCATCGTCAATTCGAAGTACGACAAGGTCCATATCCGCGCCAAGGCCAGCAAGTCCGGCACCCGCCTGGGCTGGGCCGCCAACGGCGACACCTTCACCGTGCAGGGCAAGACCGGCAACTGGTGGAAGGTGGATTACAAGGGCAAAACCGCCTACATCCACAAGAACTATGTGAAGATCAGCTAAAGATCATCGACAACGAGCAAGGGACCGCGGCCGCGGTCCCTTTTTGGATCTGCCGCCTTGGGCGACAACCTGCTTCCCGTTTTGTGCACTTGACACAGCCCCCCGCCTATGCCATACTGATGCTGTAAACTTGGGGCGTATGTCCCGGGGCTATTCGCCCTTTCCGAATATTGAAAAAAGGAGAAAACCATGAAAAAATCGATCTCTGTCCTGCTGGCGCTGCTGATGGTTTTGTCCATGGCCGCCTGCGTGAAGGTGACGGCTGTCGACAAGCCTGTCGTCGCCGCCGAACCCAAGGAAGCCGCCGCAGCGGACACCGCTGTGAAGGAAGCCGCCGTGCAGAACGCCGCCGCCGTGACCACGTCCGCGCCCACGGTCGCGCCCACAGAAGAACCTACGCCGGAGCCCACGCCCGAGCCCACGGAAGAACCCACGCCGGAACCCGCGGAGGTCCCCTTCGAGGCGGCCATCGCCGACGCCGAAGAGAAGCTTCAGCAGGTCAAGAGTATGCATATCGACATGGAGATGAACATGGGACTCACCATCACCATCGCCATGGGCGAGATGAACCAGAGCATGCCCATGGATATCCATATGCTCTATGTGGCGGACGCCATCATCACCGATCCCTATGTGGCCAAGATGGATATGAACCTTTCCGCCGTGGGCGAGGAGATGCAGGCCACGATCTACGTCACCCGCGACGGGGAGAACATCGTTCTGTACACCTCTGACGACGGGGGCCTGACCTGGCAGAAGAACACCAACCCTGAAGCGGGTCAGCTGCCCCAGGCGCCCGCCGAGACCCTGAATTTGTTCGCCGGCACCAATGCCGACTTTCAGCTGACCGGCACCGAGGAAGTGAACGGCAAGGTCGCTTCCGTCTATACCGGTGCCATCGACGGCAAATACCTGCAGGAGATCCTCAACAGCACCGGCGCCGCCGGGGAGCTGACGGAGGCTGTGGGTACCGACATTTCCGAGGAGGTTCTGACGAACCTGAGCGACATCCTGGTGACTGTCAAGATCGACCAGGAGAGCGGGCTGCCCGTCCAGTGCACCATCGACATGGCCGACGCCATGAAGGAACTGATGCATGCCGCTTTGCTGGCCAGCATGGGCGGAGAGCTTCCCGCGGGCGTGGAGCTGGATCTGGACATGTCCGCCATGGTCATCGACATGGTCTTTAGCAACTACGACGCCGTGGAGCCCATCGAGATCCCCGAAGCGGCGCTGAACGCTCCGGAGATGTAAGAAAAAGGATATAACGAACCAACAGAGGACCGCCGCGGGCGGTCCTCTTCCTAAAGATCCGGAGGAAACAGATCATGTACGCGCTGCTGCACGCGCTGCTCTCCGACAGAAAGGGCGACACCGTTTTCACCTGCTTTGGGCTATGGCACTTTGGATACATAGCGATCACGGTCGTTCTGATCGCCATCCTCTGCCGGTATCTGAAGGGCAAGCCCCGGGCCGCTGGGGCCCGGACCGCCACTAAGCTGATCCACGTGGCGTTCGGCCTGTACATCGCCGACTTCTTCCTCATGCCCTTTGCCTACGAGCAGATCGACATGGAGAAGCTGCCGTTCCATGTGTGCACCGCCATGTGCGTGATGTGTTTTCTGAGCAGACACGTGCCCCGACTGAAATCCTACACCCTGTCCCTGGCCCGCCTCGGCTTCGTGTCCAACCTGGTGTATCTGATCTACCCTGCCGGCGTCATGTGGCACCAAGTCCATCCCCTCTGCTACCGGGTGGTCCAGACGCTGTTGTTTCATAGCCTGATGACGGCATATGGGTACATCACCCTGGCCTACGAAGGGGAGAGCCTGTCCCGGCAAAGCTTACGCCGGGACCTTGTGACCGTCGTTGGCATGACGTTGTGGGCCGTATTGGGGAACATCCTGTATACCGGCGCGGCGGGGACCTACGATCATGCGTTCAACTGGTTCTTCGTCACTGCCGATCCGTTCGGCATTTTGGACAGGAAGCTGGCGCCCTTTCTCATGCCCTTCCTCAACGTGTTGGCTTTCATGGCGGTGGAGCTGTCCCTTTACGGCGTCTTTCATTGCCTGCGAAAAAAGGAGTGATCAGGATCCGGATAAGAAACGGGCCCGGCGCCGCTGCGTCAGGCCCTGTTTTTGGTTTTGACGTGTTATTCTGCCGGCGGGTACTCCCCGCACAGCAGCCGATAGGGGGGCTCGTCCTCCTCGATGGCGGGGAAGCGGCCCATGGGCGGCTCGAAGCGGTTGTCATGCTCGTCGTCGTTGGTTTGGCTGACCTCGCCCAGGAGCACGGGGCCGGTGCCGGGCTCCACCTGGAAATCGTGGTAGAGGCCCTGGTGCACGTGGATGCTCTCTCCCGGCGTCAGGCGGATGAGGGTGCCCGCAGGGACCGTGAACCGGCGGCCGTCGCAGTTCACCGTCACAGGGTTCTCATAGTCGATGCTCTCGTCGGGCAGAGAGTTATAGACCCGGATGAGGCACACGCCGCCGCCCCGGTGGATGATGTCCTCGGTCTTGAACCAGTGGAAGTGGTTGGGGGAATACTGACCCTCCTTGAGATAGAGAAGCTTTTCGGCGTAGACCATGGGATACTTGTCCGCCATGGCCCGGTTGCCGTTACGGATGGTGATGAGGCTCAGGCCCAGCTTGTCGAAGTCGTCCTTGCCGTAGTCCGTGATGTCCCAGCCCAGCTTGCAGTCCCGGACCTCGTCGTACTCGTGGCCCTTGGTTTTCCATTCCTCCGGCGTGAAGTGGCAAAACGGCGGCAGATAGCAGTGCTCCCGGACGCACATCGCTTCCATTTCCTGCAGGGCCCGGTTGATCTCGGATCGCTTCATGTTCGTTCCTCCCTCTGTTGATAGGTCCAGTATACGGCTTCGCCCCGGAAAAAGCAATGGTCACACGCTTTTGACGATCAGGCAGCGGATGGCGTTGAGGACCGCCAGGACCATGACGCCCACGTCCGCGCCGATGGCCAGCCACATGTTGGCCAGGCCCAGGGCGCTGAGAAGGAGGCAGATCGCCTTGACGCCCAGGGCGAACCAGATGTTCTCCTTCACGATCCTCAGGCACTTGCGGGCGATGGCCATGGCCTGGGCGATCTTCAGCGGGTCGTCGTCCATGAGGACCACGTCCGCCGCCTCGATGGCCGCGTCGGAGCCCAGCGCGCCCATGGCGATGCCGATGTCCGCCCGGGAGAGGACCGGCGC
>CAMHDC010000052.1 GCA_946183765.1 uncultured Clostridia bacterium
CCCGTGGCCAAGGTGGGCGACGAGCTCACCGGCGGCGACGTGCTGGGCACCGTCCAGGAGACGGAGATCGTCACCCACAAGATCATGGTGCCCCCCGGCGTGTCCGGCAAGCTCACCTGGATCTTCGAGGGCGAGGCCAACATCGTCACCCCCATCGCCAAGTTGGAAAAGGACGGCAAGGAAGTGGAGCTGCCCATGCTCCAGCGCTGGCCCGTGCGCCGGGGCCGTCCCTATAAGGAAAAGCTGCCCCCCACGGAGCCCATGGTCACCGGCCAGCGGGTCATCGACACCCTGTTCCCGGTCGCCAAGGGCGGCGTGGCCGCCGTGCCCGGCCCCTTCGGCAGCGGCAAGACCGTGGTCCAGCACCAGCTGGCCAAGTGGTCCGACGCGGACATCATCGTCTACGTGGGCTGCGGCGAGCGCGGCAACGAGATGACCGACGTGTTGATGGAGTTCCCCGAGCTGAAGGACCCCAAGACGGGCCTTTCCCTGATGAAGCGGACCATCCTCATCGCCAACACCTCGGACATGCCTGTGGCCGCCCGCGAGGCGTCCATCTACACGGGCATCACCATCGCCGAGTATTTCCGCGACATGGGCTATAAGGTGGCCATCATGGCCGACTCCACCTCCCGCTGGGCCGAGGCCTTGCGTGAGATGTCCGGTCGTCTGGAGGAGATGCCCGGTGAAGAGGGTTATCCTGCCTATTTAAGCTCCCGTCTTGCGGAGTTCTACGAGCGGGCCGGCGTGGTGAAGGTCCTGGGCTCCGGCGATACCACCGGCGCCATCTCCGCCATCGGCGCCGTATCCCCGCCGGGCGGCGATATCTCCGAGCCCGTCTCCCAGGCCACGCTCCGCATCGTGAAGGTCTACTGGGGCCTTTCCTCCAAGCTGGCCTACGCCCGTCACTTCCCGGCCATCGACTGGCTCCAGAGCTACTCTCTGTACCTGGACCGTCTGGAGGGCTGGTTCAACGAGAACGTGGCCCCCGACTGGTCCGGCATGGTCCAGAAGACCATGAACATCCTCCAGGAGGAGAGCGAGCTGGACGAGATCGTGCGCCTGGTCGGTATCGACGCCCTGAGCCACAAGGATCGGCTCACCATGGAGGCAGCCCGGTCCATCCGCGAGGATTATCTGCACCAGAACGCCTTCCACGAGGTGGATACCTACACCTCCCCCCAGAAGCAGGCCCTGATGCTCAAGACCATCCTGGGGTACTACGAGAAGGCCAACGAGGCGCTGAACGCCGACGCGCCCTTCCACAAGCTCATCGCCCTGCCCGTCCGGGAGAAGATCGGACGACTGAAGTACGTGACCGAAGCGGAAGCCCCCGCTGCCTATGAGCAGATCATGCAGGAGATGGGCGACGAGATCGGTGCCCTGGTAGAAGGAGGTCTGAACTGATGCAGAAGGAATATCGTACCATATCCGAAGTCGTAGGCGCGCTGATGCTGGTGAACCAGGTCGAAGGCGTCAAGTACGACGAGCTGGTGGAGATCGTCCAGGAGGACGGCTCCATCCGCCGGGGCAAGGTGCTGGAGGTCAACGGCGACCGCGCCTTGGTCCAGCTCTTCGAGGGCTCCCAGGGCCTTCGCGTCAGCACGGCCAAAGCCCGCTTCATGGGCCGGTCCATCGAGCTGGACGTGGCGCCCGATATGCTGGGCCGGGTCTTCGACGGCATGGGCAAGCCCAAGGACGGCGGCCCCGCCCTGATCCCGGAGAAGCATCTCAACATCAACGGCAACCCCATGAACCCCGCCGCCCGGGACTATCCCTCCGAGTTCATCCAGACCGGCGTGTCCGCCATCGACGGCTTGAACACTCTGGTCCGCGGTCAGAAGCTCCCGGTGTTCTCCGGCAGCGGTTTGCCCCACGCCCAGCTGGCGGCGCAGATCGCCCGGCAGGCCAAGGTTTTGGGCTCCGATGAAAAGTTCGCCGTGGTGTTCGCCGCCGTGGGCATCACCTTCGAGGAAGCGGACTTCTTCATCAGCGACTTCCGCAAGACCGGCGCCATCGAGCGCACCGTCACGTTCATCAACCTCGCGAACGACCCGGCCATCGAGCGTATCGCCACCCCCCGTATGGCCATCACCGCGGCGGAGTACCTGGCCTATGATCTCGGGATGCACGTGCTGGTCATCATGACCGACATCACCAACTATGCCGAGGCTTTGCGTGAGATCTCCGCGGCCCGCAAGGAGGTGCCGGGGCGGCGCGGCTACCCGGGCTACATGTACACCGACCTGGCCACCATGTACGAGCGGGCCGGCCGTATCCGGGACAACAAGGGCTCCATCACCATGATCCCCATCCTGTCCATGCCCGAGGACGACGTGACCCACCCCATCCCCGATTTGACCGGGTACATCACCGAGGGCCAAATCATTTTGAGCCGTGACCTCTATCGCAAGGGCCTGACCCCGCCCATCAACGTGCTGCCCTCCCTGTCCCGTCTGAAGGACAAGGGCATCGGCAAGGGCAAGACCCGGGAGGATCACGCGGACACCATGAACCAGCTGTTCTCCGCCTACTCGAGAGGCAAGGATGCCAAGGAGCTGGCGGTCATCCTGGGCGACGCGGCTTTGTCCGACACCGACAAGCTCTACGCCAAGTTCGCGGATGCCTTCGAGGAGCAGTATATCTCCCAGGGCTACTACACCAACCGGACCATCGAGGAGACGCTGGATCTGGGCTGGAAGCTTTTGGGGATCCTTCCCAGGACGGAGCTCAAGCGTATTCGGGACGCGTATCTGGACAAGTACTACCATCCCGCAGAGTAAGGGAGGACGCCTATGGCGGCTATTCAGTATAAACCCACCCGCATGGAGCTGTCCAACCTGAAGAAACGGTTGAAGACGGCGGTGCGGGGCCATAAGATGATGAAGGACAAGCGGGACGAGCTGGTCCGCCGATTCATCGTGCTGGCTCGGAAGAACAAGGAATTGAGGGAGCAGACGGAGGCGAAGATGGCTGCGGCCATGCAGAACTTCGTCCTGGCCAAGGCCACCATGAGCAACAACGAGATCGAGGAGGCCCTCCTCTATCCCGCCCGGGGCATCCAGGTGGACGCGGAGAAGCAGAACATCCTGTCCATCCCCGTGCCCAAGCTCTCCATGAGCACCTCGGAGGAGATCGTCTATCCCTACGGCTTCTCCTCCACCAGCGCGGATCTGGACGGCGCGGTCCAGGCTATCGCCGAAGCTTTGCCCCTGATGCTGGAGCTCGCTGAGGTGGAAAAGAGCACGGCCCGCCTGGCGGACGAGATCGAGAAGACCCGCCGCCGGGTGAACGCCCTCGAATACGTCATGATCCCCCAGTACACCGAGGCCATCCACTCCATCCAGATGAAGCTGGACGAGAACGAACGCGGGAACCTGTCCCGGCTCATGAAGACCAAGGAGATGCTGCAGTCTCAGGCTCAATGAACCTTGCAGAAATGGTGAAAAATGCGGGCTTCGCGGCAGGATATCTGCTGCCTGTGCCCCGATATGAGGAGTGGACGCGCCGCCGAGCAAGCGGCGCGTTTGCGCCGGAAGCGGACTGGATCGAAGGGGATCCGGCGGCCGCCTGGCCCTGGGCCAATGCATTGCTGCTGCTCATCTGGCCCTATCGTCCCTATGCCCCGGATGCCGCCCTCTCCGGCTATTACCCCGCCTCCAACCAAAGCTACCACGCCATGCAGGCCCTTGCCAAATCCCTGGCAGACCAGGGCGTCCGCGCTCAACGGGCGGCGGTGCCTGTGAAGTCCCTTCTGGTGGACCATGGCCTGGCGAGCTGCCTGGACAGCGACATGCTCTTTATCCCGGGCTTCGGCACCCGGTTCGTGATACAGGCGCTGATGGCGGCCCTGCCGAAGGATGAGCTGCATTTCACGCCGGAACAGACGCCCTTCGAAGCCTGCATCCACTGCAGGCGGTGCCAAAGGGCCTGCCCCGGCGGCGCCATCTCGACCAAGGGCTACGACTGGCGGGGGTGCCTTCGCGCCTTCGAAGACGGGCCGAAGATGCCCGAGTGGGTCATGGAGAAGATGACCTGCCTGTTGGGCTGTGAGATATGCCAGGACGTGTGCCCCCTCAATCATTTCATCCGGCCCCGGCCCCTGACCGAGGCGGAATCGGACGCATTCCGGTTGGACAGGTTGATTGCCGGGGACATCCAACCTGCCCTCGCCCTCATCGGCAAGAACATGAAGAAAGGCGGCAAGCTCACGGCCCAAGCGGCGGTGCTGGCGGCCAATCGAAAGAGGACCGATCTGCTCCCCCTGCTGGAAGAGCGGGCCGCGCAAACGGACGGCCCCTTGAAAGATACCCTCCAATGGGCAATTTCCCACTTGAAAAATGAGAGCTGACAGGATATAATACCCTTTGCGTGCCAGACGGGGAGGTAGCGGTGCCCTGAACCCGCAATCCGCTATAGCGGGGTTGCATCCCCCGTTTGAGGCTCGTCGCTGTGGTGCCTGCCGCGCGAACGGAGCGTTGAATCGTGGGACTCGTGCAACGGAAGCCTGTGAACCGTGTCAGATCCTGACGGAAGCAGCACTAAGCGGACCCTTCCGTGTGCCGCGAGGTCTCCTGCGAGGAGCCACCGGCAACCGGTAAGACGGTAGCGACCTGTCGAGAACGGGGTGCACGCATTTGAAAAAGGATGGTCTTTCGACCATCCTTTTTCAATTCGTCTTGCTTTTGCTTCAAAGTCAGTTGTTGATCGTAGCATGCACGATGGGGCTGGTCAAGTCGAGCGGCAGGAAGGTATAGCCGTTCTCCAAAGCCCAGGGGATGAAATAGTGCAGGGCGGTGATGCTGAAGATGTTGGGATCGTGCTGCAGAATGATGGTCGGACTGCCGTCCCGTTTGACGATAGAGCGCAGGACGGAATAGTAGTGGGAGATGTCGGCGGGGCTGTTCGATTGAGCGTCCCCGGCACTGGCGTTCCAGTCGAAATAGCGGTAACCCATGTCCTCCATGATCTTGGCGAGCCGGGTGATGATGCCGGGATTGAAGAAGCTGATGGTGTTGGCGCTGCCGCCGGGAAAGCGGAAGATGGCGGTGTACTGGCCCGTCTGCTCCCTGATGACTTCCTCTGTGGCCAAAAAGTCGGCAAAGAAAGCTTCCTCGCTGGCGTAGATCGTCTCAAATTCATGGGTGTAGGAGTGGACGCCGATGCTGTGCCCTTCCTCATAAGCTCGGCGGATCAGCTCCTGCCCGGGAGCTCTCCCCACGATGAAAAAAGTGGCCTTTACATCATACCGTTTCAACAGGTCCAGCAGGCGATCCGTAAAGGTGGCGGGCCCGTCGTCGAAGGTGAGATAGATGGTCTTGGGCGGGGGATCGATCACCTCGGGAAGCTGGACGGGCGCCACGGTGACGGTGCGGGTCGCCTGGGCCTGCTTGCCGTCGTCGTCCGCAACGGTGTAGGTGAGAGTATACTCTCCCACCAGGTAGGGGATCACGGCCCCTTCCACCGCGATGCGGTCCGTCAAATCTCCGCCCTGAGCATCCTGGGCCGTGGCGCCGGGGTCCTCAAAGGTGAACGCCGCGTTCACCGTCATGGAGGCATCCCCCTTCAGGGTGATGACCGGACCGGCGTTAGGTGCGGGGGAGGGCGGGGGCGTTTCGGCGCGGGCGGGAAGTGGACGCAGGATCAACAGCGCGCAGAGAACAAGCAGAATGATTTTGCGGATCATAGCAACTTTTCTTACAGAATCCCCTTCACCGCTGCGTACACACGCTGGGCGATGGTCTCAATGGACAGCAGCGCGCCGTCCGCCATGCAGGGGATTACCTGCACGTTATCAAGGCGCTCTCCGAAGGACAGGTACTTGGCCCGGGCCCGGATCTGGATGGAATCCTGCTTTTCGTATTCGTCCTTCTCATCCCCCACGTAGTCCCGATAGCCCTTCTTGCTCACGTTGCTTTGGGCGGCGGTCAAATCTACGTCCAGAATGAGGTACAGGTCGGGCTGGGGGAGCTTCAGCTGCCGATGCTCCAGTTCCAGCACGAAGTCCAGAATGTCGGGCTTGTCCACGTCCCTGTCCCGGATGCTCTGATAGACCGCGTTGCTCAGCACGTACCGGTTGATGAGCAGCACGTCGAACCGGCTGTAGTCGAAGCCCTGGAAGGCCGCCCACCGGTCCATAGCGAACCAAAGGGCCATGCTCCGCTGGTCCACGTCGCTGGCAGAGACCCCATCCTTCTTGGTGAGGTACCGGCCCACGCAGCCGCCGAAGAAGCTGCCGTAGTCCGGGAAGGACAGGACGCCCACCGTGAAGCCCTGCTGCTCCAGTTTCACTCTGAGCTGCTCCATCTGTACGCTCTTGCCGGTGCCGTCGATGCCCTCAAATGCGATGATCTTCGTCTCGCTCATACTTGCCCTTTCCTGTCGGATCGTATTTGAAAGCAGTATACCACATTCGGCCTGCCGGGGCAAGACAGCGTTTTCACGGCGCGGGGAAACGGGAAGGCAGGGAAGGGGACAGAAGAGCCCGAGGGCCCGCCGATCCTGTCGGGAAGAACCGGGCATAGGGTGGCCGGATTCGCCGAAAACAGACCCCTCCCATCGTCTACAATGGGGCCATGGATCGAAAGAAACAGGGAACCAACACAACAAAGCATTTGATGGAGCTGGCCGCATTCCTGGGCAGCCTGCTCCTTTGCCGAGTGCGGGTGGGGGAGAGCTGCGCGCCCTTTGGCCTTTCGTGCATGGCGGCGGCGGAACTCACAGGCGTCGACCCTCTCTTTGCCGGGGCCGGGGTGGTGGCTGGCGCTTTTCTGAGCGGGGAACCCCTTTGGGGCGTCATGATCGCCGCTGCGGCCTTTGTGCTGCTTATCCGGCTCATGAAGCTTCTCGTCGGGTCCGTGCCCTCCAGTGCCCGGATGTTGGTGTTTTTGCTGTGCGAGATCGCGGTGCTGCCCTTCGAAATGGTGCTGACCTGGCGATCCGCCGCCTACGCGCTGCTGTCGCTGGCCCTCTCCGCCGTGGCGGTGGTGCTGCTGCAGCGGTGCTTTGTTCTGCTTCGTCATGGGGGCCGGCTGGCGGTGCTGCAGGAGAAGGAGCAGCTGATGCTGTCTGCGTTTTTGGGACTGTTGCTCCTGGGCATGGGCGACTTCAGCCTGGGCGGCATCTCCCTGCCGGTGATCCTGCTGGACGTATATGTGCTGATCCTGGTCCTTGCCAAGGGGCCGGAGGGATTGGGGGAGGGTATCCTTGCCGCGGCGCTGCTGGCCTTTGACCTGACGGACGGCGCCCTGCTCCTGGGGGTCATCGCCCTGTGCGCCCTTATGGCCGCCCTGGTCGCTCCCTACGGGCGGCCCTATGCTGTGGGCGTCTTTCTGCTGACAGCGCTGGTCCTCGGCGTGTTCCTGGGGGCGGAGGGGGAGACCTGGCGGGCGGGCAGCACTTTCATCGCCTGCCTCGCGGTGCTAATCCTGCCTCGGGAGTGGATGGCCAGGCTGGAGCTGCTGTTCAACAGCCGCCTATACGGCGAACGGAACGGGGCGGAGGCCATGGACCGCTGGAAACGCCGCACGGCCGCGGAGGTGGAGGAGGCCGCTCGGCTCTGCGGGGCCCTGTCCGGCCTCTTCGACGGGGAGCGGGAGGAGGATCGGTTCATTGCCGAGTGGCCCCTGGGTGCGGCGCGGCGGGTGTGCGTGGGCTGCGAGGGCCGGGTCCTTTGCCAGCGGGAGGAGGAGGACTTCGACCGGGCGGTGCTGCACCTTTTGTCCGCCTACGATCGGGGGGAGCCGGTGCGGCCCGTGTCGCCCATGGACAGCCATTGCAAGTTTTTTCGGGAGATGATGACCGCCGCCTACCAGTCCTACAACCAGGCCTTCGTCCACGAGGCGGGCCTTCGGCGGGC
>CAMHDC010000053.1 GCA_946183765.1 uncultured Clostridia bacterium
CGTCTGGGTCTCCTCAGCGGGAGCTTTCATGGTGTCCGGTGCGCCGGTGGGCCTCTCCGTGGCGGCTGTGGCCGTTGCCGGACGGACGGGCCGCGTGCTTGCCTCCGTCTGGGCGGCCGTAGTAACCGAGGTCGGTTCCGATGAGGGCAGAACAATGAGATGGATCACGCTGTTTACGGTGAAGGGCAGCGACAACCGCAGCAGTAACAGGAACCAAAGCCCGAACCGAAGGGCCGGTCTTATCTTGTTGTGGAAGACCCGGCGGAAGACCATGACTGCCCCGAAGATCACCAGGGCGTAGACGCCGATCTCCAACAAATGGGTCAGGACGGCTTTGGCTGCCTCCGACGACGGGATCATACCTCGCCGTTGGCCAGCCGCTGGGCCAGCTCCATCAAATCCCGCTTCTCCTGTTCGGTCAGCTTCCCCTGCTCGGCCATGTTGATCATGAGGCCAGACACGGAGCCGTAGAAGCTGCGGCGGGACACGATGCTGTCCGCCTCCCGGGACATGGCCTCCTCATAGGTGATGCCGGGGCTGTAGAGGTTGTTCTTGCCCACCTTCACCGCCTTCAGATACCCCTTGTCCAGGAGGATGCGCAGGAAGCTGTGGTAGGTCTTGTAGTCCCAGGTGACCTCCGGGTTGTGCGCCTGCACGTACCGGATGATCGACTTGAGGTCGATGGGGTTTTCCTGCCATACCGCATGCAGTATGATCCATTCATTGTCCTTTAGACGCGTGTCCATGTTATTTCTCCTCGAGGTGTTTTTGTTCGATCGATCTTGTCTTAATTATATAAGAATAGATTTTCAAGTCAACGGAATCGGCCGTATATTACAACTATTTTACAGTTTTGACGAATATGTGCCCGTATCCTCCATGGTTGACAGTGGCGGGCGCCTGTGCTATACTGCCCAACGAAGCGAAATACAGTCTTTGGGGCAGGGTGAAACTCCCGACCGATGGTATAGTCCATGAACCTCCTTTGGAGGCCGACCCGGTGCGATTCCGGGACCGACGGTACAGTCCGGATGGGAAAAGACGTTCGCGCTGTGATTTGAAATCATGACGCTCCACGGATTCCTGAGGCTGCACGGCTTCGGGAATCTTTTTTTACTGGAGGTCATCTCATGGAAAACGTCAAATTCATCCTCGTGTGTCTCGCCATCTTCGCCGGGCTGTTCCTGCTGGCCCTGTGGTTCGAAAAGCTCCTGGTGAAGGAGCGCAAGAAACTCAGCGACACCCATTACATCACCTACACCGCCCTCCTGTCCGCCATGGCCGGGGTGCTGATGCTGCTGGAGATCCCCCTGTTCTTTGCGCCCAGCTTCTATAAGCTGGATTTAAGCGAGCTGCCGGTGCTCATCTGCACCTTCTATCTGGGCCCTGTGGCGGGCGTGGTGAGCGAGCTGCTCAAGGTGGTCATCAAGCTGATCCTGAAGGGCACCTCCACCGCCTTTGTGGGCGACTTCGCCAACTTCGCCGTGGGCTGCTCCTTCGTACTCCCCGCCAGCATCCTCTACCACAGCCGTCCCAGCCGTCGCCGGGCCATCATGGGCCTCGCTTTGGGAACGCTGGTCATGACCGTCTTCGGCAGCGCCTTCAACGCCGTCTACCTGCTGCCCAAGTTTTCGGCCCTGTTCGGGATGCCCCTGGACGCCATCGTGGCCATGGGCACCAAGGTGAACGGAGCCATCACCAGCGTGTCCACCCTGGTCCTCTTCGCCGTGGTCCCCTTCAATCTGCTGAAGGGCGTGGTGGTGTCCCTGCTCACCATGCTGCTCTATAAGCGCATCTCTCCCCTCCTCCACCTGGGCGACGATAAAAAGAAGGAGCGCAAGGCCGCCCATCCTTCCAAATAACAAAAGCGCGTTGCAGCCGCGCGTACGCAAGCTCCAAAGAAAGAAAAGAAAGCTGAAATCTGTCATTTGCGGTGCGTTGACGCCGCTTCACGGACTGATATACGAAAACGCCCCGCGATTGCGGGGCGTTTGTCGTTTGATCACCGTTCTACGCGATAGCGTATCTTAGCCGACCAGGTAGGCCAGTTCGGGGGGCAGGTTGATGCCGACGCCGGGGCCGATGGGGAGCTTGAGCAGCATCCAGATGACCAGGAAGATGATCCAGCAGATCTGGAGTATGATGCCGATGGGGAACAGGCCGGCGGCGAAGGTACCGATCTTGAGGTCCTTGTCGTACTTGACCTGCGCCACGCCCAAGGTAACCCAAATGTACGGGGACAGCGGCGTGAAGGCGTTGGTGGGAGAGTCGCCCAGACGATACATCAGCTGGATGAAGCCGGGGTGGTAGTTGAGCAGCATCAGCATGGGCACGAATACCGGCGCCAGGATGGCCCACTTGGCGGAGCCGGAGGGCACCAGCAGGTTGATGAGACCGGTGAGCAGGATGAACGCGATGATCATGCCGATACCGGTGAAGCCGGCGGCCTTGAGCAGGTTGGCGCCGGACACGGCCATGATGGTGCCCAGGTTGGTCCAGTTAAACAGAGCCTGGAACTGGCCGCAGAAGAAGCAGAACACCACGTAGCTGCCCATGGCGGCCATCTGATGGTTCATGCCCTTGACCACGTCCTTGGACTCCTTGAACTTCTTGGACACGAAGCCGAAGACGAGGCCCGGGATCGTGAAGAAGAAGAACAGCACGGGGATCAGGTTGGAGATGAGGGGAGAGCCCACCAGAACGCGCTTGCCTTCGTCGTTGATCTTGGCCAGAGGTCCAAAGAAGAACAGCACGAGGACGATGGCGACGTACAGCAGGGCGGAAATGCCGGCCCAGCGCATGCCCTTCTTCTCGGCGGGAGAGACTTCCTCCAGGGACATCTCTGCCTTCACCTCTTCGTTGGGCTCGTACTTGCCGAAGCGCTTATCCACGATCCAGTTGCAGACCCAGCCGATGACGGCGGCGCAGAGGAAGGTGGAGGCGAACATGAAGATCCAGTTACAGGTCACGTCCACCGCGTACTTGCCTTCACCCAGGAAGCCGTTCAGCGCGGTGTTGGTGATGCCCTGGAGCAGGGAGTCGGTACCGGCGATCATCAGGTTGGCGGAGAAGCCGGCCTGGGCGCCTGCGTAGCCGCAGATCATGCCGACCACGGGGTGCTTGCCCGCGGCCAAATACAGAATGGCGGCGATGGGCGGGATGACGACCATGGCGGTATCGGAGGCCAGGTTGCCGATGGTGCCCACGAAAGCGACCACGAAGGGCAGGATCACCGGCGGGATGTTCTTCATCTTATCGGTGAGCAGGGCCCGGATAAGGCCGGATTCCTCGCACATACCGATGGCCAGCGTCATGGTGAGCACCAGGCCCAGAGGTGCGAAGCCGGTGAAGTTCTTGACCATGTTGGACAGGAACCAGATGAGGCCGTCCTTGGTGAACAGGTTCTGTGCCACAACGGGCTCGTTCTTCGCGGGGTTGATGACGGAAACACCCAGCAAGCTGAAGATGCAGCCCAGAACGGCGACGATCACGAACAGATAGATGAACAGGATCGCCGGAGGCGGCAGCTTGTTACAGGCACGCTCCAGCGCCGACAGGAACCTGTCAAACCAGCCTTGCTTGACGGCTCCTTCAGTTTTGTTCTTTCCCATGAAATTTTCCTCCTGAAAAAATTAGTGTAGGAACGATTTGGGGGAACAGCTTCCACTCATTGCGTGGAGAACGGTGAACCGGAGCCTTCTTTGAAGATTTGGAGTTTATTCGTTTTTAATGAATATTCGCCTTATACTCCAAGGATGCTCCTATAATGAAAGTTTAAAACAATTTCACATTGTTGTCAAATGTTTTTTGCAAAAATATTAAATATCGAGGCCAATTCGCCGATTTTGTATATCATCTGTCGTATTTTCCTTCTTTTCAATTGGCACGATCCGTGGTATCATAACATTTAGAAATGTATGCGCTGATTTCCCCGGCTGATTATGCAGGAAATTATGCAGAAAAGGAGCATCGGAAAATGATCGTAAACGGCTGGTTCGACGGCATCAACGTATGGAAGATCAACACCTGGAGCGGCCTTATCTCCTATGTCCTTCTCATCCTGGCGGGCGCTCTGATCTTCTTTCTCATCATCCATCGCATCAACCGCAACCGGCGGCCGGACGTGGCCATGCAGCGGGTCTCCAAGCGGCTCAAGCGCCTGGGCGGCAAGGGCAGCCGCGTCTATACGGACTTCACCCTCCGCACCTTCGCCGGGGACACCCCCTTCGAGATGCTGTGGGTGGCCCGCGACAGGCTGTACACGGTCAAGGTCATCCCTCAGGGCACCCGCATTTCCGGCTCCGCCACCGGCAGCACCTGGCGGCTGGAGGGCAGCGTCAAGGATACCGTCAAGAACCCTTTGCCCGCTTTGGAGAACCAGCGCCGGGCCCTACTCCCCTACCTCTCCGCCAAGGGCTTCGAGGATATCCAGGTGGAGCCGCTGGTGGTCTGCGCCGACACCTATGAAACGCCCCGCTTCAAGATCGACGGGTTCAGCTCCATCGTGACCTACAAATACCTGAAAGCCTGGCGGCGGAAATACCCCCTGGCCCGCCGCCTGTTCTTCGACGTGGACAAGGTCTGCGCCCTGCTGGAGGACGCCATGCTGCCCAACGGCTCCATGAAGTGATCGCTTTTTCCCTCATCCCATATCACATACTATTTTAGGAGGAAAACCACATGATCAACGCCGAACGACTGCTCGACACCTTTCTCCGCTACGTACAGATCGATTCCGAAAGCGGCCACGAGAAGGTCATGGGCGAAACTCTGGTCCGGGACGTGAAGGCCCTGGGCCTGGAGCCCATCACCGACAAGGCCGGCGAGACCTTCGGTTCCGACGGTTTCAACGTGTTCTTCCGCTTCCCCGGCACCCTGCCCGGCGATCCCTTCGTGCTGTCCGCCCACATGGATACGGTGGTCCCCGGCAAGGGCATACGGCCCTTCATCGAGGACGGCGTCATCCAAAGCGGTCCCGACACCATCCTGGGCGGCGACGACAAGTCCGGCATCTGCGGGATCCTGGAAGCCATCACCACCATTCTCGAAAAGGGCCTCCCCCACCGCACCGCCGAAGTGGTCTTCTCCATCGGCGAGGAGGGCGGCATGCGGGGCGCCAAGGCCTTCGACATGGGCCAGCTCAAGAGCAAGCGGGCCTTCGTGCTGGATTCCTCCGGCGACGTGGGCAAGGTGATCGTGGGCGCGCCGGGCCAGATCAAGATCTTCGCCGACGTGGTGGGCAAGCGGGCCCACGCCGGTCTCGCGCCGGAACAGGGCATCAGCGCCATCCAGGTGGCCGCCAAGGGCATCGCGAAGATGAACCTGCTGCGCATCGACGAGGAGACCACCTGCAACATCGGCACCATCAAGGCCGAATACGCCACCAACATCGTGCCCGACCGGGTCAGCCTCATCGCCGAGGTGCGCAGCCGCAACTTCGACAAGCTCAACGCCCAGGCCGCCCACATCAAAGACTGCCTCCAGGCGGCCTGCGACGAGGCTGGCGCCAAGCTGGAGATCGAGCTGAGGACCAACTACGTTTCCTACAAGGTGGACGAGGAGAGCGACACCGTGAAGATGGTCCTGGACGCGGCCAAGCGGGTGGGCGTCAAGGGCTTCACCACCCTGGGCGGCGGCGGCAGCGACGCCAACATCTTCAACCGCAACGGCATCGAGGCCGTGGTGCTGGGCACCGGCATGACCAAGGTGCACACCACCGAGGAGACCCTGAAAGTCGAGAATCTGAACAACATCGCCGAGCTGGCCTTCCAGCTTCTGACCGCCGAATAAGGAGTTACCATGAGCGCATTGGATCGCATCGATTTTGAGGCCCTGGGCCGGGAGCTCATCGCCTTCCGCCGGGACTTCCACAAGTACGCCGAAAGCGCCTGGACCGAGTATCGGACCACGGCCCGGATCATCGCGGAGCTGGAAAAGCTGGGGCTGCCGGTGAAGTTCGGACCCGGGATCCACACCCCGGAGAAGATGTTCGGCCTGCCCAAGCCCGCCGTCATGGAGGCCTGCTATCAGCGGGCCCTCGCCGAAACCGACCGGCCTGACCTGGTGGAGAAGATGAAGGGCGGGTTCACCGGCTGTATCACCGAGATCGTCGGCGCAAAGCCCGGCCCCACCGTGGGCGTCCGGGTGGACATCGACTGCAACGATTTGGAGGAGGCGAGCGTGCCGGAGCACATACCCGCGGCGGAGGGGTTCAGGTCCGTCCATCCCGGGTGCATGCACGGCTGCGGTCACGACGCCCACGCCGCCATCGGCCTGGGCCTTGCGAAGGTGCTGTGCGCCCTGCAGGACGTGCTTTGCGGCAAGGTCATTTTGGTGTTCCAGCCCGGTGAGGAGGGCTTGCGCGGCGCGGCCAGTCTGACCGCCCGGGGCTTTTTCTCCGGCTGCGACTACTTCTTCGGCGGCCACGTGGGCCTGATCGCCGGGCCGGTGGGCCAGGTGGCGGCCAGCGGCCACGACTTTTTGGCCAGCACCAAGTTCGACGTGCTCATCCACGGCGTGCCCGCCCATGCGGGGGCGGCCCCGGAGATGGGCTGCAACGCTCTGGCGGCGGCGGCCGCGGCGGTGACCAACATGCTGGCCATCTCCCGCACCAGCCAGGGGGCCAGCCGCATCAATATCGGCACTCTGAACGCCGGCACCGGCCGAAACGTGATCCCCGCCGAGGCGGAGATGCGGGTGGAGACCCGCGGCAAGACCACGGCCATCAACGAATACATGGAGGCGGCGGCCAAGCGGGTCTGTGAAGCGGCGGCCCAGATGTACGGCTGCACCGTGGAGACCGTGTACATGGGCGGCGCGGGGAACGTGACCTGCGACAAGCCCCTGGTGGACAGGACCATCCAGGTGCTGAACCGGGTCCCCGGCGTCACCAAGGTGCTGCCCGACGTGGATTTCGGCGGCGGTGAGGACGTGACCACCATGATGGCGGACGTGCAGGCCCACGGCGGCATGGCCACGGAGCTGGTGTTCTGCATGCCCCTGAAGGCGCCCCATCACAACGGGTGCTTCGACGTGGACGAGAAGGTGATCCCCCTGGCGGCGCGGATCTTCGCGGCCCTGGTGTTCAGCGTGTCCAGCGATCCTATACAGAAATAAAAGCCTAAGGCCGGATCTTTCCCGGCCTCTTTCATTGCATACCAAGGAGGTTTATTCATCATGGCTGAACTCAAAGAACTGATCCAAAAGTATCTGCCCCAGATTCTGGAGCATCGCCGCCACATCCACGCCCATCCCGAGCTCACCGGCCAGGAGAAGGAGACCGCCGCCTATATCGCCCAGGTGCTTCGGGACATGGGCCTTAAGCCCGTGGAAAACGTGGGCGGCTACGGCGTGGTGGCGCTCATCCAGGGCAGGAACCCCGGCAAGTGCATGGGCCTGCGGGCTGACATCGACGCTCTGCCCCTGACCGAGTGCACCGGCCTCCCCTACGCCTCCCAGAATCCCGGCGTGGCCCACTCCTGCGGCCATGACACCCACGCGGCCATGCTGCTGGGCGCGGCCTATGTGCTGAATGAGCTGAAGGATCAGTTCGACGGCACCGTGAAGCTGATCTTCCAGCCCGCCGAGGAGGATCCCATGGCCAGCGGCGCCAAGAAGATGATCGAAGCGGGCGTGCTGGAGAATCCCCATGTAGACGGCGTCTTCGGCCAGCACGTATGGCCCCAGTACGAGGTGGGCCAGGTAGCCGTCCGCAACGGCGCCATGATGGCTTCCTCCGACCGGTTCTTCATCACCGTGAAGGGCAAGAGCAGTCACGGCTCCGCCCCGGAAAACGGCATCGACGCCATCGCCAT
>CAMHDC010000054.1 GCA_946183765.1 uncultured Clostridia bacterium
TCGAAGCCGATGTAGAAGGTGGCCTTGCCGGCGTTCACCATCTCCCGGATCTCGTGCTCGTCGGTCACCTGGGCCAACAGCCCCCGTTCGATCAATTCCTCGTAGATTCCCATAGTTCGTTTCCTTTCCTGTATATCATATGTTTGGTTCCACCTCATCCACCGCAAGCGGTCCCACTTTCCCATGGGCTTCACCCGACTTCGCTGAAAAGGCCGCTCAGTGGCCTTTTCCGGGCGCTCAGTCCCCTCAAGGGGAAGGCTCTTTCAATAAAAAACGTCCTCTGCTCCCGTTGGGGAACAGAGGACGACGTTCGCCGTGGTACCACCTCAATTCAAGGGACGCCCCGCAGGCTGACCCTTCTCCTTGGACGCTGTATCGGGCGCACCCGTCTCCCCCTACTCGCGTTCAGGGAAGCGGCTCCGGAATGTACTTCAGCCGCGTCTGCCGCATCCTTACACCAGCCGGATGCTCTCTTCAGGCCTCGCGCCGCCTACTCTTTCCTTCACAGCCTTCATGTGATTGGCACTATTATACCAGCAGATTTTGAAATTGCAAGCCTTTTTTGATACGCTCACCGTTTCACGATCCGATAATACTCCCGGGCCGTCAACCGGTAGATGCCGTAATAGACAATCGCGAAGATCAGGACGGTCGCCGCGCTGCAAAGGAGAAACAATCTCGTGTTGGAGAGGCCAAAGAGCAGCAGGATCTTTTTGGTCATGGGGAACGCTCCGATGGTATGGCAGGCGGCGGCGATCAGGGGAAGGAAGAACACCGTGGAAACCTGGCTGCGTATAGACTCCTTTACCTCCCGTTGAGTCATGCCCACCTGCTGCATGATGACGAAGCTGCGGGCGTCCTCATAGCCTTCGGAGACCTGCTTATAGTAGACGATGAGCACGGCGGCCATGAGAAACAGGCTCCCCAGGAACAGACCGATGAAGAAGAACCCTCCCAGGGAGGACCAGAAGTCCGTCCGCCCGGCCCGGCAGTCGTCGGTGAAGCACCAGGTGGTGCTGAGTTCCAGATCATGGGTCGCCACCTCCACGGCAGCGGAAAAGAGGCTGGCGTCCGCGTCTGCAGGGAGATTGCAGCCCACGTACACCCGCATGGGCCCGTCGGCCGGATCCCCCACCACGTCGGCCCCGTTGGCCCGCTTCAGGTAGGGCTCGATGTCGGTTCGGTTGTTGGTATACTCCGTGGCCGGGCCATAGAAGCACAGTGCGGCGAAGTCCTGCATCTGTACACCCAGCTCCCGGGCCTTCTGTTCGTAGACGGCCTTGACCTTGGGCAGGTCCTCCGGGGCGCCGTAGTTCACGTAGGTCTGCACGTCCCGGCAGTACATCCGATCCAGAATATCGCTGACCCCCATGTACAGGCACAACGTGGTGGACACGGTGACCAGCACCATGGTGGACAGGATGCAGATAGCAGCGAGACCGGCCGCGTTCCGTTTCATCCTGTGAAGCATGCCGGAGACAGCGGTGAAGTGGCGAGTCTGATAGTAGTATCTCTTGTTCTTCCGAAGAGCCTTTAGCAAGGCGATGCTGCCGGCGGTGAACAGACAGTAGGTGCCCACGATCACCAATATGACCGCCAGGAAGAAAAGCAGCAGCGCGTTGAGGGGGTCGGATACCGTAAGAGACAGAAAATATCCCGCGCCCATGGCAAGTAAACCTAAAATGGCCAGCAGCCACTTCGTTTTCGGTTCCCGCTCCCCGGATTCCGTCCCCTTCAAAAGTTCGATGGGCTTTACCCGGCCCAGGCGGAGAAGATTCAACAGATAGTTCAGCAGGAAAATGGCCCCGAAAGCGACGGCCGTGTAGATCACGGCATCCTGAGGCACCTCAAAGCCGAAAGGTACCTCCGCCTGCATGACCGCGCAAAGGAGGAGCAAAAAGAGCTTTGACAGCAGCACGCCCAGAATCAGGCCACCCACGATGCAGATCAGAGCGGCGTAAATCGTCTCCCACAGAAGGAGCCGTGCCATATGCCGCTTCTCCATGCCCAGGACGTTGTAGAGGCCCAGTTCCTTCTGCCGCCGCTTCATAAGAAAGCCGTTGGTATAGCAGATCAGAGCGAAGGAGAAAAGAGCCACTACCATGGCCCCGAAGCCCAGCAGCCCCTGGACGGCGTTAGCGCCCTTAAGGTAATAGATGCCCTGATTCATATTGAGGAACAGGATATCGTAAAGCATGGCCGCGCTGACCATGCCGGACAGAAGGTAGGGCAGATAGAACTTGCCGTTGAGCCGCAACGACCGGGCGGCCAGCCGAGGATAGAAACCCAGCTTATTCATGGCCGTTTTCCCCGCTGGTCATGACCGTGAGGGTATGGGAGATCTCGGCGAACATCTCCCCGCCGGTTCGCTGGCCCCGATAGAGCTGATGGTAGATCATGCCGTCTCGCAGGAACAGGGTCCTCTTGGCGTGGCTGGCGGCGGTGACGCTGTGGGTCACCATGAGGATGGTCTGGCCCTGGGCGTTCAAACTTTCGAAGACCTTGAGGAGGCTGTCGGAGGCCTTGGAATCGAGAGCGCCTGTGGGCTCGTCAGCCAGCAGGATGGCTGGCCGGGTGATGAGAGCCCGGGCTACGGCGGTGCGCTGTTTTTGCCCGCCGGAGAGCTCATAGGGGAACTTGTTGAGCAGAGCGTTGATGCCCAACGTCTCCGCAAGAGGCAGAAGCCGGGCGTTCATCTCTTCGAAGTCCTTCCCCGCCAGGATCAGGGGTAAAAAGATGTTGTCCCGAACGGTGAAAGCATCCAGAAGGTTGAAGTCCTGGAACACGAACCCCAGGTTGTCCCGCCGGAAGGCGGTGAGGTCCCGCTCCCGTACGCCAGCCATATCCTCTCCGTTCAGCAGCACCCGACCGCTCGATGGACGGTCCAGGGCGGCGAGTATGTTCAAAAGGGTGGTCTTGCCGGAGCCCGATTCGCCCATGATGGCCACGAACTCACCGCTCTCCACGGCGAAACTGACGTTTTTTAAGGCTTCCACGCCGGTCCCGCCCAGACGGGTGGTGTAGACTTTTCTCAGATTCTTGACTTCTAGCAGGGGCATTTTCGTGTCCTCCATCACGTTTGATGGCATAAGTATAGCCCCTCAACCAGGGGGCTGCCATTTGCTTAGCTTACGGGAAGCTTACAATTTTGAAAGATTCGTCATTCCGCGGAAAGCTCCGGCCGGGAGAGGTCCAAAATGACCTTCGTCCCCTGACCCACTTTCGATTCCGCACGGATCCCATGGCCGAGCAGGGCGCAGGCGCGGCGGCACAAGTAGAGCCCCAGGCCTGTGGTGCGCTCCGCAAGACGGCCGTTTTCGCCGGTGAAGCTTTTCTCGAAGATGCGCGGAAGCTCCGAAGCGGGGATGCCCATGCCCGTGTCCTCAATAGAAAGGCAGCTTCCTTCCGCGTAGATGGATACGCCGCCGGTCTGGGTGTATTTGAGGGCGTTGCTCAGGAGCTGGCCGATGACGAACCCCAGCCATTTTTCATCCGTGAGTACGGTTAAATCGGTAGGCGTGAAGGCCAGCGTCAGCTTCTTCAGAATAAACAGCCGGGCGTACTCCTTTAAGGCGGCACGGATAATCGTGTCCAGATCGCATTCCTTCAGCACCAGGTCCGTAGTCTCACTCCCCAGGCGCTGGTAGGTCAGCACCAGGTCTACGTATTTCTCCATGCTGAACAGCTCCCTCTTCAGCAGCGCCACGTCCGGCTGTCCGCTTTGAAGCAGCAGGCCCATGGCGGCCATGGGCGTCTTGATCTGGTGGACCCAGGCGGTGTAGAAGGTTTCGGCCTGGTCCCATGCCCCGGCGGCATCGGCGGCAATCCGGCGTCGATCCTCGTCCAAGACTGCGAGCATGGCTTGATAGTCTGCTTCCGGCTGGTCCGCAGGCTCCGGCAAGGTCGGCAGCCCTTCCTGCAGCTGGTTCAACACCCGTTGCAAAGCCAAATGCTTAC
The DNA here is from genome assembly GCA_946183765.1 of uncultured Clostridia bacterium. GTDB lineage: Bacteria > Bacillota > Clostridia > Christensenellales > CAG-138 > RUG472. The sequence continues at coordinate 3,958 of CAMHDC010000054.1, forward strand.
GGCGATAACGAAGGAATCCGACGATAAAGAAACAAAGGCCCAGCGCAAGGCACAGCGACAAACCGTACGCCGCACCCTCGAGAGGCGCTCGGTACAGCAACAGCACCGCTGCGAACACAGCTTGGAACAGAAGCAACATCAGCAACCGCCGCAGATTGGATTTGAGATAGGAGAGGAACAGTTTCATGGAGATTCGATCAGGTACCCCTCTCCCTTGCGGGTGCGAATGGTGTCCGTAAGGCCCACGGATTCCAGCTTCTTGCGGAGCCGGTTCACGTTGACGCTGAGGGTGTTCTCGTCCACAAAGCTGTCCGTGGACCAAAGCCGTTCCATGAGGGCGTCCCGGCTGACGATCCGACCCCGGTTTTCGAGGAGCATCTCCAGTATGCGGAATTCGTTCCGGGTCAGCTCCAGCCGCGTGTCGCCTTTCACAAACACACCCTCGTTGAGCCGCAGTACGCCGCCGCCCAGGGAGAGGTCAGGCTGCTCCCGGGAGAACTCATAGGTGCGTCGAAGAAGAGCCTGGACCTTGGCCGTGAGCACGGCAAGGTCGAAGGGTTTGGAAATGAAGTCGTCGCCGCCCATGTGCATGGCCAGAACGACGTTCATATTGTCGGAAGCAGAGGAGAGAAAGATCACCGGCACCCGGGACACCTTGCGTATCTCGCCGCACCAGTGGTAGCCATTATAGACGGGCAGACCGATGTCCAAAAGCACCAGCTGCGGGTCGAAGGCGATGAAGTCCTCCATGACGCTGGCATAATCCTCGGCAGCCTTCACTTGCCAGCCCCAGCTCATAAGATGCCGCTGCACCGTCTCGGCAATGATGGGATCGTCCTCCACTAAGAAGATGCGGTACATTTTCCCTCCGATCGAGTAAACAGAGATGGCAGCAGCCGAAAAAACTATCGCCCTTGCTTGAGCCGTTCCTTCTCGAACTGCAGGGTGTAGAGCTGGTAGTACTTGCCCCGCTTTTCCAGGAGCTGGTGATGGTTGCCCTGCTCCACGATCTCGCCCTTGGAGAGCACCAGGATGTTGTCCGCGTGCTGGATGGTGGAGAGCCGGTGGGCCACGATCAGCATGGTGCCGATGTTCATCATCTTCTCCAGGGAGTCCTGAATGAGCACCTCGGTCTCGGTGTCGATGTTGGCCGTGGCTTCGTCCAGGATCATGACCTCGGGCTTATGGAGAATGGTCCGCGCAAAGCTCAGCAACTGCCGCTGGCCTGCGGAGAAGTTGTTGCCCCGCTCCCGAACGGGCTCGTCCAGGCCCTTTTCCAGACGGTCGATGAAGTGGTCCGCGTTCACGTACCGGCAGGCGGCCATGATCTCCTCGTCGTCCACCCCTTCCATGCCCAAAAGGATGTTGGAGCGGATGGTGCCGGAGAACAGGAACACGTCCTGTAGCATCTGGCCGAAATGACGGCGCAGGGAGGCGGTCTTGATCTTGCGGATGTCGATGCCGTCGATCAGGATCTCGCCCTTCTGGAACTCGTAGTTCCGGCAGATCAGGGACAGGATGGTGGTCTTGCCGGAGCCGGTGGCGCCCACGAAGGCCACGGTGTCCTTGGGGTTCACGTGGAAGGAGACGCCCTTGAGGACCCACTCCCCGGGGATGTAGCTGAACCACACGTCACGAAACTCGATCTCGCCCCGGACGTGGTCGAGCTCAATGGCGTCCGGCGCGTCCACCAGCTTGGGCTCGATGTCCATGATGGTGAACACCTTCTCCGCCGAAGCGAAGGCGGACTGGAGCCAGTTGAACTGCTCGGCCAGGTTCTGGATGGGGGTGAAGAACTTGTTGATATACATGTAGAAGCTGACGATGATGCCCGCGTTCAGCGTCTGACCCAGGAAGGAGGCGCCGTCCAGATACCCTTTGCCGCCCAGGTAGAAGAGACAGAGGATGGAGCTGATGTAGAGCATATACACCAGGGGCCGGAAGATGCCGAAGACCAGGATCTGGTCCCGCTTCGCCTTGCCGAGGCCCAGGCTCTTGTCGGTGAAGTCCCGCAGCTTCTCGTCCTCCCGGTTGAAGATCTGGGTGATCTTGATGCCGGACAGGTTCTCCGAAAGGTAGGTGTTGATGTCCGTGGTCCGATCCTTCACCCGGCGGTAGGCCCGGCGGGCGAACTTGCGGAAGATCATGGTGAACAGCACGATGAAGGGCACGAAGCAGAGGACCATCAGCGTCAGCTCGTAGTTGAGGGCGATCATGGCCGCCAGCACGCCGATGATGACGAACATGTTTTTGACCAGGTTCACGAGGAGGCTGGTGAACATGAGGGAGATGGCGTTGGTGTCGTTGGTGACCCGGGTCACCAGCTTGCCCACGGGGGTGGCGTTCATCTGCTCGTGAGACAGGCTCTCGATGTGGATGAACAGATCCTCGCGCATGCCGGAGATGATCTTCTGGCCTACCTTCTGGAGCACGATGGCCTGGACGTAGGTGCATACCATGGACACGATCAGGATCCCCGCGTAGGCCGCCACCAGGCGATAGAGCTCGGGAAGCTCGAAATCGTCCTTGATGAGGTCCGTCACCTTGCCGATGATGGTGGGGGACAGGATGTCGTAGGCGATGCCGAAGAGCATGATGAAGCCCACAAAGATGAAGTGACCCCGGTAGGGCTTGGCGTATCCGAGGAGCCGGCGAACGATCTCCCCGTCCTTCATGTGCCGATCGAAGCCGATGGCCTGTTTCTTGTCCTTGATGGAGGCGTAGGCCACGATGAGGAGGATGGAGACAAAGCCGATGATGCCGCCGGTCAGCAGCAGGGGATAGTAAGCATGCATGATCGTCACCTCCTCATTCCCTGGCCTCGTCCTCGAGGCGCTGAAGTTCCACCATCCGTGCGTAGGCCGGGCAGGCGGTGAGCAGTTCCTCGTGGCTGCCCACGGCGATGATCCGCCCATCCTCCACAAACACGATCTTGTCCAGGGTCTGGATGGTGGAGATGCGGTGGGCGATCAAAATGGTGGTCTTGCCCTTTCGGGTCTCCCGCAGGTTCTGCAGAATCACCTTCTCCGTGTCCGTATCCACGGCAGAGACGGAGTCGTCCAGGATGAGAATGGGCGCGTCCTTCATGAGGGCCCGGGCGATGGAGATGCGCTGCTTCTGGCCGCCGGAGACGGTGACGCCCCGCTCGCCCAGGATGGTCTCGTACCCCTCCTTGAATTCGGCGATGTTCCCGTGCACGTCCGCCAGGCGCGCAGCCTGCCGCACGGCCTCCTTGTTCACGTCGTCGAAGGCGAAGTTGATGTTGTTGGTGATGGTGTCCGAGAACAGGAAGTTGTCCTGGGGCACGTAGGCGCAGCCTGCCCGGAGGGATTGGATGGTGATGCCGTTCACGTCCCGATCGTCGATGAACAGCGTCCCGTCGGGCACGTTGTAGGTCCGGAGGATCAGATCCACGATGGTGGTCTTGCCGGAGCCGGTCTTGCCCACGATGCCCACGCTCTCCCCCGGTTCGATGGTGAAGGACACGTGCTCCAGGGCGTCGAACTCCCCGTCAGGATAGCGGAAGGTGAGATCCCTGAACTCAATCTTGCCGTTGACGTGCTCGATGTCCGTGGCGCCGGGCTTGTCCTGCACGTCGATCTTCGCTTCCAGGAGCTCCGTCACCCGGTTCAGCGACGCCTTGCCCCGGGCGGATTTTTCGATGAGCATGGCCACGGCCATGACCGGCCAGACCACGGAGGAGAAGTAGGCGATGTATTCCACCAGCTGCC